>CAZEAX010000053.1:11410-16489 GCA_964510405.1 uncultured Streptomyces sp.
CGCCTGTGCCACGATTTCATGGTCAACGTGCAAAAAACGGTGCCTGCTCCGCTGAATTACGCGCCGCCTGGTTATCAACCTTACCCCAAATCTGTCTGCACGTCGGTCAACCATGTCGTCTGCCATGGGGTGCCTGGCGACAAGAAACTGAAGCCCGCCGACATCGTCAATATCGACGTGACGGTGATCAAAGACGGCTATCACGGCGATACCAGCCGCATGTTTTATGTCGGCGAGCCGTCGGTGCAGGCACGCCGCTTGTGCGAAATTACCTACGAGTGCATGTGGCGCGGCATCGTCGAAGTGCGCGCAGGCGCCCGCTTGGGCGACGTCGGCCACACGATCCAGAACTGCGCGGAAGGCTACGGCTGCAGCGTGGTCCGCGAGTTTTGCGGCCACGGCATCGGCCGCAAGTTCCACGAGGAACCGCAAGTCCTGCATTACGGCCGCCCGGGCACCGGCATGCAACTCGCCGCGGGTATGACGTTCACTATCGAACCGATGATCAACGCCGGTCGCGCCGGCATCCGCCAGCTGGCGGACGGCTGGACCATAGTGACCAAAGACCACAGCCTGTCGGCGCAATGGGAGCACACGGTGCTCGTGACGGAAACCGGCTACGAAGTACTCACCGTGTCCGCTGAGAGCCCGCCGCCGCCCGCACTCGCCACCGCCGGGCATGGCTAGCACTACGCATCTGCCGCTTGCCTCGGCCGCCCCCGCGGAATCGACCGGCGCGCGGTTGAAGCGGCGGCTCGCGGAAAACCGCGCGACGCTGCGTAGCCGCTATCTCGACGACCATTCCGCACCTAAACTGTTGCGCGAGCATCGCAAGCTCGTCGACGGCACGTTGAAATCCGTGTGGCAACACGTCGAAATGCCGGCGAGCGCCACCCTGGTCGCGGTCGGCGGTTACGGCCGCGGACAATTGTTCCCGTATTCGGACATCGACCTCTTGATACTGCTGCCGCGCGCCGCGGACGACGCGCTCACGCAAAAGCTCGAGCAGTTTGTCAGCCTCTTGTGGGACATCGGCCTGGACGTCGGCCACAGCGTGCGCACGGTTGCCGAATGCGTGGAGCTCGCGGCGCAGGACGTGACGATTCAAACCAGCCTGCTCGAAGCGCGACTGCTCACCGGCGAGCGCAAGCTGTTCCACCAGTTTGAAAAGGATTTCCGGCGCAAACTCGATGCGGAGCAGTTCACCAAGGCCAAGCGCCTGGAGCAGGAGCAGCGCCACGCGCGCTACCACGACACCAATCTCGAACCCAACATCAAGGAGACCGCGGGTGGTTTGCGCGATCTGCAAACAATCTTGTGGATCAGCAAAGCCGCCGGCATCGGCACACGCTGGTCGGACCTCGTGAAGCAGGAAATCATCACGCGGCGCGAAGCGGCGCTGCTGCGCAAGCACGAGGCATTCCTGCAAAACCTGCGCATACGGCTGCACTACATTGCCCAGCGCCGCGAGGAGCGCCTTGTATTCGATGTACAAACAGCACTCGCGACCCAGATGGGCATGCGCGACACCGCGCACCGCCGCGCAAGCGAGCATCTGATGCAGCGTTTTTACCGCACCGCGATCGAGATCAGCCAGCTGAACACGATCGTGCTGCAGAACCTGGGCACGCTGATTTTTCCGCCGCGCAGCCGCGCGATCGAGAAAATCAACGACCGCTTTCACAGCCGCAACGAATTGCTCGAAGCCAACGACGAGGCGCTGTTCAGGCGCGAACCGGGCGCCATGCTCGAAGCATTCGTCATTTTGCAGCAGCGCCACGAATTGAAAGGCATCGCCGCCGCAACGCTGCGGTCGCTGTGGCGCGCGAGCACTCTGATCAACCCTGAATTCCGGCGCGCGCCGCGCAATCGCGAGCTCTTCATGCAGATCCTGCGCAGTCCTTCGCGCGTCGTGCGCGAACTAAGACGCATGAACCGTTACGGCATCCTCGGCCGCTATATCCCCGCATTCGGCCGCGTCGTCGGCCAGATGCAGCACGATCTCTATCACGTCTACACCGTGGACGAGCACATTCTCAACGTCGTGCGCAACCTGCGGCGCTTTGCCGTACCCGAACTCGCGCATGAATTCCCGCTCGCAAGCCGCCTGATGAGCGACTTCGACCGCCCGGAGCTCCTGTATCTGGCGGGTCTTTTTCACGACATCGCCAAAGGCCGCGGCGGCGACCACTCGGCGCTCGGCAGGATCGACGCCCTTCGATTCTGCCGCGAACACGGCCTGTCGCGAGTCGACGCAGAGCTGGTAGCGTGGCTGGTCGAAAGCCATCTTGTAATGTCCGCCACCGCGCAGAAGCAGGATTTGTCCGATCCTGACGTGATCGCCGCCTTTGCCACCCGCGTCGGCGACGACCGCCATCTCGTTGCGCTCTACATCCTGACGGTCGCCGACATCCGCGGTACCAGCCCCAAGGTTTGGAACGGGTGGAAAGCCAAGCTGCTGGAGGATCTTTTCTGGATGACGCGTCGGCGCCTGAGCGGCGACACGCGCTCGTTCGACAGCAGCCTGCGGCAGCGCCAGGACGCGGTCAAGGCGAAATTGAGGCTCTATGCGATCAAGGACGAAGTCACCGACAAATTGTGGTCGCAGCTCGATATTTCCTACTTTCTGCGCCACGACGTCGACGAGATCGCGTGGCACACGCGTCTCCTGAATTACCGCGTCGATACACCGGTGCCGGTGGTCAAGGCGCGCCTGTCGCCCGCCGGAGAAGGCCTGCAGGTGATGATATACGTGCGCGACCAGAAGGACTTGTTCGCGCGCATCTGCAGTTTTTTCGAGCGCATCAGCTATTCGATCGTGGACGCGAAAATCTATACCACGCGCCACGGCTACGCGCTGGACAGCTTCGCGATCCTGGATCCGACCAACAAGAAACCGCAATACCGCGACCTGATCGGCTACATCGAGTACGAACTCGGTCAGCGGCTTACCAACCAGACCCCGCTCGAACCGCCGGCCCAGGGCCGCTTGAGCCGCCAGCTCAAGCATTTTCCGATCACGCCCGAGGTCAGGATCACTGCCGACGAACGCGGCCTCTATAAAGTGCTCAACATCATCGCCGGCGACCGCCCCGGCCTGCTGTCGCGGGTTGGACGCTGCCTCGTCGATTACCAGATCAATCTGTATACGGCCAAAATCAATACGCTCGGCGACCGCGCGGAGGACGTGTTCCTGATCAACGGTCCGGCCTTGAGCGATCCGAAGAAGGTCATCAGGCTCGAGAGTGATCTCGTGCGCGAACTGCAGACCTGACGGAAGAGTTCAGTCGTCTGCGACGTCTTGGCCGGGAAACAGCACGTCGGTAAACCCGAAGCGGCTGAAATCGCGGATCCGCATCGGATACAGCACGCCGATCAGGTGATCGTATTCGTGCTGCACGACACGCGCATGAAATCCTTCTACGCTGCGGTCGATCGCTTTGCCGCACTCGTCAAAACCCTGGTAGCGCAGGCGCGCAAAGCGCGGAACGACGCCGCGCATGCCCGGCACCGACAGGCAACCCTCCCAATCCTCTTCGACATCTTCCGCGAGCGGCGTCAGCTTCGGATTGATCAAAACGGTCTGCGGCACCGCTTCGGCATCGGGATAGCGCGGGTTATGCTCGATGCCGAAAATCACGACCTGCAGGCCGACGCCGATCTGCGGCGCCGCGAGCCCCGCGCCATCGAGCGCCGCCATCGTGTCCCGCATATCGGCGAGCAGTGCGTGCAAGTCGGGTGTATCGAACTGCCGGACCGGCTGCGCCCGCTCGAGCAGGCGCGGGTCGCCCATTCTCAATACGTCTCTAACCGCCATTCCTTGCCACCTGTTCAAGTATCCGCTGCACCCTGCCCGTCGACTGCCGCATAACCACCGCGATTTCGTCCATTGCGATCCCGGCGCCGTTCGCGCCGCGCCCCGCAGCATGATTTACGACGATTGCCAGCGTTGCATAAGGCAAACCGATTTCCTTCGCCAGCACGGCTTCGGGCATGCCGGTCATGCCGACGACATCGGCGCCATCGCGCTCTAGCCGGTTGATTTCAGCGGCGGTTTCGAGCCGCGGCCCCTGCGTAGCGGCATAGACTCCGCCGTCGACAACCGGTTCCCCCGCGCGCTTCGCGGCCTCGATACATGCAAGTCGCAAATCCGCCGAATAAGGAAGCGTAAAATCGACGTGATGCACCCCGCGATCAGCCAGCGTGAAGAAAGTCGCCGGCCGGCCGTGCGTGTAATCGATGATCTGGTCGGGAACCAGCAATACGCCCGGCCCGAGATCCCCGCGGATGCCACCGACGGTCGCCAGGGCAAGAATCTTGCTCACACCGCAGGCATGCAATGCCCAGATATTGGCGCGGTAATTGATCTGATGCGGCGGTATCGTATGACCGTAGCCGTGACGGGCAAGCAACACTATGGGCTGACCGCCGAGATTTCCGAACGCCAGCGCGCTCGACGGCTCGCCATAAGGCGTGCGCGCAACTTCACGCCGCGCGGGTTCGAAACCGGGAATTTGCGCGAATCCGCTGCCGCCGATGATGGCTAACATCCAGTCACTCCTGCTTCATCGCGTAAACCGCGGGCAGGTTTCGCCACGCGCCCTTCACGTCCATGCCGAAACCGAACACATAGCGATTCGGCAGCGTGATGCCGACGAAATCAGCGGCAATCGGCTTGGCCCTGCCGATGTCCTTGTCGGCGAACACCGCCGCGTAAAATTTGCCGGCGCCGGCCTCGATTACCCGCCGCCTTATTTCCGAGAGCGTATGCCCTTCGTCGAGTATATCGTCGACGATCAATACGACGCGGCCCGCGATCTTGGCGGCCGGAAACATTTTCCATTCGATCCGTCCACCGACCGTAGCATCGCCATACCGCGTCAGATGAACGTAGTCGAGGTCGAGCGGAAATTCGAGCAGCGGCAGCAATTGTCCGGTGAAAACCACGGCGCCGCTCATCACGCTCAACACCAGCGGGTTCGCAGTCGCGAGTGCTGCGGAGATCTCTCGAGCGACACGCCGCACGGCGCCCGCCACCTCATCTGCGGGGCACAGCAAATCGGCCGCTCGCAGGATCTC
>CAZEAX010000054.1:0-5409 GCA_964510405.1 uncultured Streptomyces sp.
CCCACGTCAAATCGGGACGCCTGCGCGCGATCGCGGTCACGAGCACGTCGCGCCTCGCGTCGATGCCCGACCTGCCGACAGTCGCGGAGTCCGGACTCAAAGGCTACGAATCGAGCCAATGGTATGGTGTTCTTGCCCCGGTGGGTACGCCCGAAGATATTTTGAATGCACTGGGTTCGCACATTGTCAGGATCATGCAGACCGCGGACATGAAACAGCGGCTGTTCGACGACGGCATCGTGCCGGTCGGCAATACGCGCCAGCAGTTTGCCGCGTACATCAAGACGGAACTCGTGAAATGGGCCGACGTGATCAAGCGGTCCGGCGCACGCATCGATTGAACGCCGCGCTTGCCCGCATCGCAACAGCGGCTGTCTGCGCGTCGCTTGCCGTGCAGGCCGGCCCATCGGCGGCGCAGAATTATCCCATGCGCCCGCTGCGCATCATCGTGCCGCAAAGCGCCGGCGGTTCGACGGATCTCGTCGCGCGACCGCTCGCGAGAAAGCTAGCCGAGGCGCTCGCTCAATCGGTCGTCGTCGACAACCGGCCCGGCGCCGGCAGCGTGATCGGCACCGACCTCGTCGCCAAGGCCGCTCCCGACGGCTACACGCTGTTGGCGGTCGCGGCGTCGGTAACCATGAGTCCGAGTCTCTATAAGCTGCCGTTCGATCCGGTCCGCGATCTTGCCGCGATCAGCCAGCTCACGTCGCTGCCCAACATACTCGTCGTGCACCCATCGCTGCCGGTCACCTCGGTCGCGGAATTCATCGCATACGCGAAAGCGCGGCCCAACCAGCTCAACTTCGGCTCCAGCGGCGTCGCCACCGGCACGCATTTGTCGATGGAACTCCTGATGTACATGACCGGCATCCGTCTCACGCACGTCCCGTACAAAGGCGGCTCGCTCAACGTGAATGCGCTGATCGCCGGCGAAACGCAGGTGAACTTCTCTACGATGTCTACTGCGTTGCCGCACGTCAAAACCGGCCGCCTGCGGGCGCTCGCAGTATCGACCGCGAAGCGTTCGGCAGCCGCGCCCGACGTGCCGACCATCGCGGAGAGCGGCGTCAGGGATTACGACTACTCGTCGTGGATAGGCTTGCTCGCGCCGGCCAAAACACCTGCGCTCGTGATTGCCAGGCTCAACGCGGAAGCGGTGAAGGCAATTCACTCACCCGACATGAAAACGATACTCGCGGTCGAAGCGTCCGAACCCGTCGGCAACTCGCCCGCTGAATTCGAAACAATCATCAAGACGGAAGTCGCGCGCTGGATGAAAGTCGTGAAGGCGGCAGGCATCAAGGGCGAGTGAACCGGCAAGCCCCCGCCCGCGACGGCAGCCATTTGAAATGCTATTGGCGACCGGCGTGCGTTTTCGGGCAAAATGCAGTCTCAATGCCTTATCAACTAAAGGGGACCATCCATGCTTTGGGCCATCTCGCGCGTAGCTGCATCCGACTTTGCCGAAAAACGTGCAAAGGGTCTGCAGCCCCACAGTGAGTATCTGCGCAGCCAGAAAAATATACTGGTTATTTCCGGAGCAACGACGAGCGACGACGGCACGCAGTTCGTCGGCAGCCTTTTGATCGTCAACGTGAAGACCCGCGCCGAGGCTCAGGCATTTGTGGACGGCGACCCGTTCACGAAAGCGGGCATGTTTACCAAGGTCACGATCACCCGCATGAACAAGGGACAGTTCAATCCGGGCGCGGCTGAAGGCGCGTAAGCGCCGTTGCACCGCCGGCGCTGCGCCTCTATTCCGGTCTGAACTTCGTTTCCGGCTTCAATCCCGCGCGCCGCAGCTTTTCCGAAATGCGTCCGTTTTCAAGATAATCGCCGGCCACCGCACGCTTCGCTGCTTCCTCCCATTGCGGCAGCCAGTCGCCCTGTGGCTCGCCGAACCACGGTGATTGCGGACGCAGCTTCGGCAGGCCCAGCTCCTCCCACAATTTGCGCGCGCGTTCCATGTATTCCTGGCGCGGCAATGCGAGCGGGGGCAACTCTTCCTTCATCGTCGCGTCCATCAACAGCGTCGCGTCCTCGCGTTGGGCCTCATGCTCGCGCTCGGGACCGTGCCCGGGGCTGCGATACGGCAGCACCTGCAAGTCGGTTTCCGGATTCATGCGAAACGCGATCGCCCAGAATACGGCGTCCGAATTGTCGGGGTCGATGTCTTCGTTCACGGCGATGCAGATTTTTCCGCAGTCGGCCCGGAACGACGTCGCGCCGTACAGCGCGCGCCACACTTCGGTATGCGGCGTGCCTTTTTCCAGGGTGATGATGCATATGCGCCGCAGTGCCGTCATGCGCTCGTGCAGGGTGACGCGCTTGACGCCGCGGATGCCCAGCGTATTCCTGAGATGCGAATAGAACATCGGCTCGTACGCAACGCGTTTCATTGCGCTCGATTCGCTCGGCGTGACCTGGCTCAGGTACGAAGCCACGACGGCGTTTTTGCGGTGCGTAATCGCCGTCACCCGCATCGGAATGTTGAATTCCTCGAGCGCGACGTGACCGTGCGATTCGCCGAACGGACCTTCGGGTTCGACGTTCTCGGTATCGAGCCAGCCTTCGATCACGATTTCCGCTTCGGCGGGAACCATCAGATCGACGGTCTTCGCTTTGACCACGTTGATCGGCGCACCGGCGAGCCCGCCCGCGACGCCGATCTCATCTACATCGACCGGTAATTTCTGAGGCGCGACGAAGGCGACGTACGGCGGCGCGCCCAGCACGATCGCGCACGGCATCGTCTTGTCCACGCGCTGCTGGTGCTTGACGTAATGCCGGTAGCCGCCGGCGCCGCCGACGCGCGTCGCCATGCGCACGACCAGCCGGTCCGGCGCTTTGAGCGCCGCGCGATAGGTGCCGTGGTTCTGCACGCCGGTGTCCGGATCGCGCGTAATGACGTTCGTTGCGGTCAGCGTCGGCGCGCTGTCGAATCCCGGCGTGGAAATCGGGATCGGCAGGCTGTCAAGTCCGCGCCCCGCGCCCCGCAACGCGTCGCCTTCGATCACAACCTCCTGGCATGCGGCGGTTGTGACGACCTGCGGGGGAATCGGATTGGCAATCGCGCGGTCCCACCGCACCTGCACTTCCTCCGCTTTGCAGCGCATGCCGAGGCAATAGATTTCGCGATTGCCCGCGAGCGCGCCGACGACCACGGGAAATGCGTACTTGCGACCGCGGCCGTCGATGACGTTGGTGAAGAGGAATGCCTTGCGCTCGCGCTCGTCGATGCCGCCTACGAATTGCCAGCGCACGAGCGGATGCAGTTCCGCATCCTTGTCGACCTGCCGGTCGATCGTGATCAACAGGCCGCGCCGTTTGAGTTCATCCAGATGCTCGTGAAGATCCGAATAGCCGCGCTTCACTTCAGTCATGGAATGTAACCCGTGCTTGCCGATGCCGGAAGCGGTTGGCCTGGTAGTGGCGGAGAGAGAGGGATTCGAACCCTCGATAGGATTTTGTCCTATACGCCCTTAGCAGGGGCGCGCCTTCGACCACTCGGCCATCTCTCCGTTGATGCTCATCACATAACAAATTACGACATCGTTCTTAACATTCCGTGCCGAGCGGTCGAAGGCGCTATGCGCCGGATTTTACGACGGCTGGCGCCGTGACCATTCGGCAACTACGTGCTTGGTTGCTGTGGCAAGGATATCACACGCCCTAAGGCTGCTGGTCCAACCCGAAAGCCTTGTGCAGAACGCGCACCGCGAGTTCCATGTATTTCTCGTCGATCACGACGCTGACCTTGATCTCGGAGGTGGAAATCATCTGGATGTTGATGCCTTCTTCGGCGAGCGTGCGGAACGCAGTGCTGGCGATTCCCGCATGGGAGCGCATGCCGACGCCCACGATGGATACTTTCGCAATCTTGTCGCCGCCCTGCACTTCGCGCGCCTTGATATGCGCGGCAACGGGTTTGAGGATATCGAGCACCTTGGTGTAGTCGTTGCGATGCACGGTGAACGAAAAATCCGTGAGACCGTCGTGACCGACGTTCTGCACGATCATGTCGACGTCGACATTGGCGTCGCCGACGGGCCCCAGGATCTGGTAAGCGATGCCCGGCCGGTCCGGCACGCCGAGTATGGTGATTTTGGCTTCGTCGCGGTTGAATGCGATGCCTGAGATAGTGGCCTGTTCCATCTTGTCGTCTTCCTCAAACGTAATCAATGTGCCGGCGCCTTCTTCTTCGAAGGACGACAGCACGCGCAACTTGACCCGGTACTTTCCGGCGAACTCGACCGAGCGGATTTGCAGCACCTTCGAACCCAGGCTCGCCATTTCGAGCATTTCCTCGAAGGTGATGGTATTGAGCCGGCGTGCTTCGGGCACGATGCGCGGGTCGGTCGTGTAGACCCCGTCTACATCGGTGTAAATCTGGCATTCGTCGGCCTTGAGCGCCGCTGCGAGAGCCACGCCGGTCGTGTCGGAACCACCGCGGCCCAGGGTCGTGATGTTGCCGCCCTCGTCTTCGCCCTGAAAACCGGCGACGACGATGATATAGCCTTCGCGCAAATCCCGCCGCATCTTGTCTTCGTCGATTTTCTGAATGCGGGCCTTCGTGTAGGCGCTGTCCGTCAGGATGCGGACCTGGCCGCCGGTATAACTGCGCGCCTTCAAGCCCAGGTCCATCAGCGCCATCGAGAGCAACGCGATCGTGACCTGCTCGCCGGTCGATACCATCACATCGAGCTCGCGCGGATCGGGAGCGGTCTGGATCTCCTTCGCCAGCGCGATCAGCCGATTGGTCTCGCCGCTCATCGCGGAAACAACCACGACGACCTGATGGCCATCGCGTTGCCAGCGCGCGACGCGGCGGGCGACGTTCTTGATGCGCTCGGGGCTGCCGACCGAAGTGCCGCCGTATTTTTGGACGATCAATGCCATGGAATTGCTGCGAATTTTAGAAAAGCCTTGAATTTTATCGCATTTCTGTCAAAAAAACGAGTCCGGCCTATGTTCCGGCTTACGCGCAATACTTCGTGCGCGGATGCAACCTTTTCAGCTTTCATATGTCAACTGAATACTCTGTATTTAACAAGGAACTGCAATGGCACACCCATCCAAAACCGCAAAACCCCGCCATCTGCGCCAACGCCTCGGGCTCAACCAACAGCAATTCTGGTCGGCGGTCGGCGTCACGCAAAGCGGCGGGTCCCGCTATGAAAGCGGCCGCAACATGCCGCGCCCCGTCGTCGAGCTCGTGCGCCTCGTGCATGTCGAAGGCATCGATTTATCGCGTGCGCGCGGCGAACATTTTGCAATCGCGAGTCATCTGCGTAGTACAAACCCGGCGCTATACAGCCGCCTGAAACATCAGATTCGCGGCAAGACCGCGCGCGCCGCGCGCTAAAAACGGGGGAGTCCGACCTTCGCCGTCTGCGCGCGGTGCTATAA
>CAZEAX010000054.1:5419-16325 GCA_964510405.1 uncultured Streptomyces sp.
ATCGCGCGCTCCTCGGCGACCCTACTCCCCCATGCGCATTACCCGCAGGCTCGAATTCGACGCCGGTCACCGCATTCCCCATCACGACAGCCAGTGCCGCTACCTGCACGGGCATCGTTACGCCATCGAAGTCACGGTCAGCGGCGACGTAATCGTTGAGGACAGCGATCCGGAACAGGGCATGGTCGCCGATTTTTCGGGCATCAAGTCGCTGGTGCGGGAACATATCGTGGCGCCGTGGGATCATGCATTTCTGGCCTACGCCAGGGATCATGCCGTGATCGAATTTCTGAATTCTCTGCCGGACCACCGCACCGTGACCTTTGACGCGCCACCGACCGCCGAACATCTCGCCTCGACCGCATTTCGCATGCTCGTGACGGCGTTTGCCGCCGCCTATGGCCCGCGTCTGCGTGTCGAGCAAGTCAGGATTTACGAAACGCCCAACTGCTGGGCGGACGCGACCGGCACTGACGGGTAGACTTTCCGGCTGCCGCGGAAGCCACACTGCGACGCGGCGATCGGTTTCGCTGCGTAAGATTGCGTACGGGAGCCTACGATTCCGGCCCCGTCCGCCATAGGCTACTCTGGCGTCGCAGTTTCCTGTTCATAGCAGAAGACGCGTTGAGTTTGAGACCTCCCTTATCGGACTCGACCATTTAAAACCGCGACCTCGGTCGCGGTTTTTTTTGGCCGTTGGCAATCCCGATATGCCACCTGCATCCGGCGTCCCCTTGCGCCGGGCCTGCCTGCCACATCGCGCCTACCGGACCACCAGCACCGGGATCGTCGAGTGCGTCAGCACTTTGGCGGTCTCGCTCCCCAGCAATATGCTTTGCAAACCTTTGCGGCCGTGGGACGCCATCATGATCAAGTCGCATTTGGCTTTCTTCGCCTGCTTGATTATCGATTCATAGGGAAGGTCGTTAACCACCGCAACGCCGTCGCATTCGACACCGGCTGCCCTCGCGCTCGATTTAACGGCGTCAAGCAATGCGTTCGAACGCTTGGCGCTCTCGTCTTCAAAACGTTTCTTGAAGGATGCGAAAGCAGGTACTGCGAATCCTTCGTCCATCATTGCGCGATACTCCTGCGACACATGGATTGCGGTGATTTTGGCGCCGACAGACTTTGCGAATGCCACCGCTTGTTTGACTGCTTTGGCCGACAGAGGGGAACCGTCGGTGGGCACTAAAATATGTTTATACATGATTACTCCTGGGCGATTGATGGACGAACAATTTAATGTCAGATTAGCACTCCGCTGCACCGTTATCTTGACTTGGATCAATATAGAGATTCGTCAGCGCAACCAGCTGTCGAGACCCGGAATCACGTGGCACAGCAACCCATCGCCCGCCATCGCGGCGGGATGAACGACGCCGAACAAACTATAAATCCCGAACACCGTCACCAGGCAACCGGCGCACACGCGCGCAATTCCCGCCCGCTGCAGCTTGCCTATTTGCTTCCACAGCAGGCCGAGGCCAAGCAGATTGGGCAGCGTCCCGGCGCCGAACGCGAACATGATCGCAGCGCCCTGCCACCAATTGCCGAGCGCCAGCGCGGTCAGCAACATGGCATAAACCATTCCGCACGGCAGCCAGCCCCACAACGCGCCCAGGCCGAGCGCACGCGGCAGTGAAGTAACCGGCAGCAAATGCCGCGTCCACGGCTGGATCGCGCGCCACAGGCGGGCACCTGCCGCCTCGAGGCGCGCGACCATCGGCAGCACGCCTGCGAGATACAAACCCAACGCCACCAGCATCAAGCTCGCCAGCGCAAACAGCACGGGCTGCAGAACGGGCGCGGCGCGCGTCAGCAAGCCGGCCTGCCCGATGGCGCCTGCGAGCGCACCCGCGCAAACGTAGCTTGAGATGCGTCCCGCGTTATAAGCGAGCAGATATGAAAATCGCCGTGCGCCGGCGTGTCCGTCCGGCGTCGCGCACAGTGCATGCACGATACCGCCGCACATGCCCGCGCAATGCGCCCCGCCCGCGAAACCACCGATGAAAGCCGCGGCGAGCGCGACCTCGAGCAGCGCGGTCATATGACCCGTGAGTAACGGCGGCGTTCGCGGTCCTGCCTGAAATAGCGGTCGAACACCATTGCGACATTGCGTACCAGCAGGCGGCCTTTAGGCGTCACCGTAATGGAGCCGTTCTCGAGTTCGACGAGTCCCAGCTTTTCCATGTCGCGCAATTCCTCGAGTTCGGTCGCAAAATACTGGTCGAAGTCGATCAGGTACGAAGTCGCAAACGATTCCTTCGAGAGTCCGAAATGACACATCAACGCGCCGATCACCGCGCGCCGCAATAAATCGTCCGCCGACAGCTCGACGCCGCGCATGATGGGCAGCGTGTTGTGGTCGAGGGCGTTGTAGTATTCCTCGAGGGTACGGAAATTCTGGCTGTAGGTCGGCCCGACATTGCCGATCGAACTGACACCCAGGCCGATCAAGTCGCAATCGGCGTGCGTCGAATAGCCCTGGAAATTCCGGTGCAGCAAGCCGTTACGCTGCGCGACCGCCAACGAGTCGGCGGTCTTCGCAAAGTGGTCCATCCCGATGTACTGGTAGCCCGCCGCGTTCAGCCGGCGGATCGCCAGCGCCAACAGCTTCAACCGCGTTTCGGGCGCCGGCAGGTCGGACTCCTGGATACGGCGCTGCGGCTTGAAGAGATTCGGCAGGTGCGCGTAGTTATAAACGGCAATCCGGTCCGGGTCCGCGGCAACGACGCGATCGAGGGTGTTCTCAAAACTCACCAGCGATTGCTTCGGCAGGCCGTAGATCAGATCGATATTGATCGATTGAAACCCCGTGTCGCGCGCCGCCTTGATCACTTCGAGCGTTTGCGCCTCGTTCTGGATCCGGTGCACGGCACGCTGCACTTCGGGATCGAAATCCTGCACGCCGATGCTGACCCGGTTGAAGCCGGCCTCGCGCAGGCCGGCGATATAGGCGGCGTCCACCGTGCGCGGATCGAGCTCGATCGAGTACTCGCCGGTCATGTCGAAATCGAAATGGCTGCGCAGATGCGCCATGAGTTCGTTGACCTGGGGAATGCTGAAAAAGCTCGGCGTGCCGCCGCCCCAGTGCATGTGCGCAACCTTGGTGTCGTCCCCGAGGCCATTCGCCTGGAGCGCGATCTCTTCGTTCAGGTATTTCAGGTATTCGACACCCTTGCTTTTGTCGCGCGTGATGATCTTGTTGCACCCGCAGTAAAAGCACAGGGTGCTGCAAAAAGGCATGTGGATGTAGAGTTCCAGCGGGCGCGTTATCGCACCCACGTTGCGGCGGGCGAGCCACGACTCGTAAGCGGCGGCGTCGAACGATTCGACAAAACGGTCCGCCGTCGGGTACGACGTATAGCGCGGGCCGTGCTGGTCGAAGCGCCGGATCACGTCGAGGTCGATTTCCACTGCCGGCATGATGGGGATGGCGGAATGCACGGTATCTAGCATGTTTGCTCTCATTGAAATTCACACCATCTGGAATGGATTACCGCGCTAGTATCCGCATGATTGGCGAAGCAGGTTTGATACAGATCAAAACGCGTATAGAATCAAAGAAAATGACAACCTGCCTCAGCAGCCCGGTCGCAGCCTCCATGTTCATATCTCGCCAGACGACCCGTTCGAGCGGTCGCATGCTGATCGTGTTCGGTCCGATGCTGGCACTCGGCGCCATCGGCGCCTTGCTGGCAATGGCAGCGGCCCACGCCGGCTGGCGGGTCGAACTCATGCGTGTCACCGCCGCCGCACTGGCTGCCGCGGTTACGGTTCTCGCCTGCGTGCTTTTTTACCTGCAGACCCGCCAGCGCCGCGCGGCCGACGTCGCGCGGCACGACGTCGAAGCCAGAGTCGGAGGCATCATCGAGTCGGCCATGGACGCCATCATCACCGTGGACGGCACCGAGCATATAGTCGTGTTCAACGCCGCGGCGGAAGAGGTGTTCGGTTGCCCGCGCCACGAAGCGCTCGGCGCGCCACTCGCGTGGTTTATCCCGGAGCGGTTCCGCGCCGGCCATTCCGCGCACATCAAGCGCTTCAACGAAGGCGCAGTCGACTCGCGCCGCATGAGCGCCCAGCGTGTCGTCACCGGCCGGCGCCGCAGCGGCGAAGAGTTTCCGATCGAAGCGTCGATCTCAAAGCACAACGAGCACGGCAAACCGTACTTCACCGTTATTTTGCGCGACGTTACCGAACGCATCCATGCCGAATCCGCATTGCGCCGCTCGAAAGACGAGTTACGCGAGTTGGCTGCGGCGGCGAGCTCCGTGCGCGAACAGGAAAAAAGCCGCGTTGCGCGCGAGTTGCACGATGAACTCGCGCAGGCACTGACCGCGCTCAAAATGGATGTCACATGGCTTAAAGAGCGCGTGCCCGAGGAACAGCAGACGCTTTTGACCAAACTCGACTCCATGCACGACATGCTCGACACGACGGTCAAGGCGACGCGCCGCATCTCGTCCGACCTGCGGCCGCTGATGCTCGACGATCTGGGCCTGATTCCCGCCGCGGAATGGCTGGTGACCAATTTCATGCAAAGACACGGCATTCACTGCCGGTTCGCCGCGGACCCGCCGGACCTCGAGTTGCAGGATCCGCACGCAACCGCTATCTTCCGCATTCTGCAGGAATCCCTGACCAATGTGGCGCGGCACGCGCACGCGTCCAGCGTCGATATCACACTGGACGGCTCCAACGGCGAAATAACGCTGCGCGTACGGGACAACGGCTGCGGCTTCGCGCCCGCGGACCCGCGCAAACCCAACTCGTTCGGCCTGGTCGGGTTGCGCGAACGCGTTTATCTGCTCGATGGCGAAATCAAGGTCGACACCGCGCCGGGCCAGGGGGCCACGATCGAAGTGCGAATACCGATGCCGCAGGAGGCGCCGGTATCATGACCCGCATTGTCATCGCCGACGACCACACGATAGTCCGCGAGGGCTTAAAGCAGGTACTCGCCGCTGCCGGCGATCTCAAGGTGATCGCCGAAGCCCAGAACGGTGCCGAGGTAATGCAGCGCGTGCGCGAACTCGATTTCGACGTGCTGCTGCTCGACATGTCGATGCCGGGCAAAAGCGGCATCGAACTGATCAAGCAGGTGCACAGCGAAAAGCCGAAAATCCGCATCCTCGTGCTGAGCATGCACGAGGAGGAGCAGTACGCGGTGCGCGCCCTCAAAGCCGGCGCCGCGGGGTATCTGACCAAGGAAAGCGCGTCGGACCTGCTGGTCGCCGCAATTAAGAAGGTTGCCGCGGGCGGCGCATATATCACCGCCACGGTTGCCGAACAGTTCGCGCTGGGCGCCATGGGGGACTCCAGCGGCCCCCGCCACGCTGCGCTGTCCGACCGCGAGTACCAGGTGTTTGAAATGCTCGTCGCCGGCAAAAGCGTCACCGACATCGCCGATCGCCTGAACCTGTCGGTGAAAACGGTCAGCACCCACAAGGCGCGCATCATGCAAAAAATGAACATGACCAACCACGCCGAGCTGATCCGCTACGCGATCAACCACAATCTGGTCGACGACCCCGACCAATCCTGCTGAACGGACGTTATGTAGGAATCCTCCTACGTCAGTTCGGATATCCCCGATGCCCCAAATCATCCCCTGCCGATAGGCGGTGCGATGCGGTTCGCCGATACTGCGAACCATGGAAACCGCAGCAGCCCGCACCAACGTATTTCTCGTGGAAGATTCGGCGCCGATACGCGCGCGCCTGTCCGAAATGCTCGGCAACATCGCGGGCGTCACGATAGTCGGCGAAGCCGAGTCGCCGGCGTCCGCGATCGACGGCATCCTGCGCACCCGGCCGGACTCGGTACTATTGGACTTGCACCTGAACGGCGGCACCGGCATCGAAGTGCTGCGCAAGGTCTGCCCGGTCGCGCCGGATATCGTTTTCATAATACTCACCAATCACGCCGATCCGCAGTACCGGAAAATCTGCCTGCAAAGCGGCGCCACGCATTTTCTCGACAAATCCACCGAGTTCGACAAGGTCCGCGAAGTGATCGCCGGCCTCGGCACCGCGAATTAATCAGAACCCACAAGCAATTCAAACGAAATGAAAAAGGGAGACGACATGGAAAACACCGCGGTACTACACACGTTCCCGGGGCGCGCAGGCATGCACAGCGTGCCGGCAGGCGACGGTTGCGCGCATCGCAACCAGTCGTCCGCAACGTGCCAGACCTGCGGCTTGCGCGAATTGTGCATTCCCGCCGGTCTCGAACTGGCGGAAATCGACCAGTTGAATTCGATCATCAACCGCAAACGTCCGCTCAAACGCGGCGAATATTTGTACCGCACGGGGGGCTTGCTGCAGTCGATTTTCGCGGTCCGCACCGGTTTTCTCAAAAGCTGCGTACTGCACGATGACGGGCGCGAACAGGTCGCGGGCTTTCACATGATGGGCGAACTGCTCGGCATGGACGCCATCGGCTCCGGCAGCCATATGTGCGACGCGATCGCCCTCGAAGACAGCGAAGTATGCGAAATCCCGTTTTCCGAACTCGAACGCCTGGGCCGCGACATTCCGCCGTTGCAGCAGCACTTTCACCGCATCATGAGCCGCGAAATCACGCGCGACTACGGCGTAATGCTGCTGCTCGGCAGCATGCGCGCGGAAGAGCGGCTGGCGGCGTTTCTGCTCAATTTGTCTCAGCGTTTCGTCGCGCGCGGTTACTCCTCGACGCAGTTCATCCTGCGCATGACGCGCGAAGAAATCGGCAGCTACCTGGGGCTCAAGCTCGAAACGGTCAGCCGCGCCTTTTCACACTTCCAGAACGAGGGCATGATTTCGGTCCACGGCAAGGACATCGAGATCAAGAACATTGAGCGCATACGCGGGATGCTCGGTCAGAGCGCCTGACAGCGGCGCAAGCTTGGTCCCCGCCGGGCCCCGGATCATGTTCAAACACCTGCTCATCCCGACCGACGGATCGCCACAATCTGGCAAAGCGGTCAAAGCGGGAATCCGCCTCGCGCAAACGCTGGGTGCGTGCGTGACCGGTTTTTATGCGGTAGAACTGCCGTGGCCGGCGCAGGCTTACGGCGCGGATACCGCGGGCCGCCGCCGCGTGCTTACCGAATACGGGCGGCACGCCACCGCGGCGGGACGCAGGCACCTCGATACCGTGCACCGTATCGCCAGGGCGGCGGGCGTGCCATTCGATTCCGTCATTACCGAATCGCTCCCGCCCGATGCAGGCATCATCGCTGCCGCCAGGAAATTGCACTGCGATGCGATCGTCATGGCCAGCCACGGCCGGCGCGGGCTCGCATCCATTGTCATCGGCAGCGTCACGCGCCGGGTCTTGCTGGGATCTAAAATCCCGGTGCTGGTCTACCGCTAAGCCGGCGCCGCGCGTTCGTGCGCTTGACTGTCAGCGCAAATTATCCCGACTCAGTAGTTGTACTGGGTAAGTTTCAGGTAATAGACGACGTCGTCGATATCTTCGCGCGACCACCGCAGCCCCTGCTCGGCCTGCCAGTCGGTCACGATCTTGTAAAGCTGTGCACTGTCCGCCGCCAATCGCGGTTCGCGCCTGTGCACCTTGCTGGTGTGGCACACAATGCAGTGGTTCTCGTAGAGCGCTCGGCCGCGGTCCGCATCCGCGCCAAGCGCGGCCGTTTGCCACGCTATTGTCAACGCCGCAACCGCTACTGCGTAATCAAGGCTTCGCATGATGCTGCTTGAGAACCCCGTCGATTTCGGCCTCCGCCTCGCACCACGACTCCGCCGGATCGTCGGCCGGCCTGGTCTCTTCTTGATGCTGCAGTGAACGGAAATAGGCGGCATCGTTGATCAGGTGATAGCGCTCTTCCGCCGTAATTTCAAGCGGCGGCGCCTGCTTCGTGCTTTTTTTCGATTTCATATCGACCTCCAGTCGGGAATTCACTCCTGCGATGTGTGCCGCCAGCCCGCGTTGACTTCTCCTCACGCAACCGCCGCAATTTCCGGCAGCAGGCCGTTTTCGCGCAGATGTTTGCGTATTTGCGGCGCCGTGCACCAGGTGTAATCGTGCGCAAGCTCGCGCACCTTAATCCCGGCCTTCGCGACCGGCTTTAACGCGGTGCGCAGCAATCCGAGCATGCGCGGATCTGCTACCAGCACCATCGATGAGCCCTTGCCAGACACGGCGATCGCCTCTTCCGCGATGCGCGATGCAAACCGGCGCAGCACCTCGGCCTCGTGCGGTTCACGCTTGTCCGTATATCCGTGCGGCGCCATTCTGCCGCGGCCGACATCGCGGCCGCTTTTGATCTTGCGCACGTCGCGCCGTCCCTCCACGGTGTGGTCGGGATTGGACAACCGAGCGCTTTCCACCAGCCTGACCGCCGCGCGTGCCGGCACGCCCTCGCGCTGCTCCACCGCCATGATGCGCGCCTGCGCACCGTCGGCCACTATCACCCAATAGTCATTCATGATCGGACTCCCGGTCCGTGAGCGCAGCTTCCGGCGAAAATCCATGATGAGGTTCACCGCGCGCGTGGCGGCGGCCCAGCGCTTTTTCCAAGTCACGCTCGGCCGCCGCAAATGCGTCGCGCAGCAGCACGTAGACATCGTCGCGGTCGTCGCGCGATACCACGACTTCCCCGCCTGGAAAAGCAATGTTTATCCTGACCGCAAATAATCGCGGGTTCTGTTTGTGACGGTGCGGCTCGGACACGACAACGTGACATCCGGTCAGTCGCGGAAAAGCCTTCTCAAGTTTCGCCGCTTTTTCGCGGATCCGCGCGTCCAGCGCGTCGGAATGCGGAAGATCCTGCAGTGTAATTTTGAGTTGGGTTTGCATGGTTTTTTCCCTCGGTCGTTCATTAACTGCCTGCAATTCCATCATAGGCGCCGGCGTCGCCGCGGTTTTGATCCATATCAACCGCAATCTTCATCTGCGGGTCCTGCAGGCGGCATAAAAAAAGCCGGAGTTACTGCACCGGCCGAGATTCGCGCAGCCATCGCCGGGAAACAATGATGATAGCCATTACCGCCAGGCCTCCGTTGATCAGCAATGCGTGACGCACCCCGAGCAGACTCACCGACGCGCCTGTCAACAAACCTCCGGCCGAGGTGCCGCCGCGCAGCGCCTGCATATAAAGGCTGACGGTCTGGCCGCGTAACTGCGAAGACGCCGATGCCTGCAAGAGAGAATTTGCCGAAGTATTGGTCACGCTCATTGCCATACCTGCAAGCACCAACAGCGCAGGCAGCGCCCAAAACCACGGATTTAGTGCTGCCAGCGCTACGATTACGCCGAAACCCGCGGCGGACCACGAGATCAATTCGCGCCGGTCTCGCGCGGCATCGATGAAGAGAAGTCCAATGGCACCGAGCAGGCCTCCCACGCCGAATGAGCCGACCGCAACGCTGAAATGACTCACGTCGCCATGCAGGGCCTCTTTCACAAGCACGGGACAAAAAATGATGAGCGGCCCGCACAACAAGCTTGTTGTGAATACCGTGAGCAACGCGCCGCGCAAATGCGGTTCGCGGGCGACAACACCCAGGCCGGCGAACATGTGCCCCTGATCGATGCCGTGTGCGGCACCGGCGTCCGCACGGCGCGGCAAAATCCACAAGGCAATGACTATGAACGGTACGTAAGATGCCGCGCTGACCGCGAAACATCCCACCGCTCCCACGCTCGCCATCAACACACCCGCAAGGGCGGGCCCCAGGATGCGTGAAAGATTGAACTGGGTCGAATTCAATGCGAGTCCCGTGGCAATCTGATCGTGCTTCACCATGGACGGCACGATGGACTGAAATGACGGCATCGACAGCGCGTCGGTGATCCCGACCACCAGCGAGCAGGCGATGACGATCCACGGTTGCACCGCGCCCGTCAGCAGAAGCGCAACGAGCAATGTCGGGCACAACATCTGGATCGACTGAAAAACCGTGATCACGCGACGGCGGTCCGCGCGGTCGGCCAACACGCCACCCACCAGCGTCAATGCGAATACCGGCGCGCTCATTGCGAAGGCATCGAGACCTATCAGAAATGATGAGGCCCCCAGACTGAGCAGCAGCCACGGCTGGGCCACCTGCTGGGCCCAGGTCCCGATGTTCGAGAGCAGGCTCGCGAACCAGAACGCGCCGAAACGCCGGGTCAGCAGGAGTTCGACGGATGTTTTGAAAGTGTGGTTTTGCATCATTGTCCAGACCGGCACGACTAAGATACGTCAAGTCGGCCAATGTTCGATAACCGCGCGCAATTGATTCAATCGAATCGGGAAAGGCCGCTATTTTCCTCCGGCAGTCTTCGCCAACGTCCGCGCTCGAACGAAAGCCGGAATTCAACTTACTCTGAAGCGAGCAGCCTCTTGCGGGCAAACCACTTGCGCAACTCCTCCAAAATAAACATGCCCGCCGCGAATGGAATGACGAAACTCCAAACCTCCTCGCCGATGGCTGCCGTGCCGAGGAGAGCATTTCCCCACGGCGTGTAGTTGATCAGCAGCAGGATGACGATTTCCGATATCACGCCCAGAATGATCAGCGCATTGCCCCGCAGCCCGGTTGCGAAAGCCGACCGGGTGGCGCTGCGGCACAGGAACACGTTCACGATCTGCAGCACGATGATGGTGCTCAAACACGCAGTAGTGGCTTGCAGGTACACCGGGTCGTGGACCGCCAGGTTCTGGCCGTATTTCCATCCGGCGCCGAAGAGCACGAAGAAAAACGCCGCCATGGCGGCAGTCCCCTCGATCAGTCCCAGGAACAGATAAGCGCGAAACGCCAGCGGCCAATTCATCAGCCTTTCACCATGCGGGCGCGGCGGACGCCGCATGATCTGCGGGTCCGGTCGTTCAACACCCAGACCGAGCGCAGCAAGCGTATCGGAGCCCATGTCGATGGACAGCGCTTGAATCGCGGTCAACGCCAAGGGGATC
>CAZEAX010000055.1:0-16207 GCA_964510405.1 uncultured Streptomyces sp.
GATGTCGTGCGGCGTTCTGGCCGGCGCGAACATGCCGTACCACGTGACGTTTTCGAATCCCGGCACGCCCGCTTCGGCAACGGTCGGAATATCCGGTATCGCGGGCGAGCGCTGCGCGCTGCCGACTGCGAGTCCTTTCAACTTGCCGCTTTTGATCAACGGCAAAACCGACGGCATGCTGTTGAACATCAGTTGCACCTGCCCGCCGAGTAAATCCGTAATCGCGGGGCCCGTGCCTTTGTACGGCACGTGTACTATCTCGATGTGCGCCAGCGCTTTGAGCAACTCCATGCCCAGATGGTTCGGGGACCCCTGGCCGACGGACGCATAATTGAGTTGGCCCGGCCGCGCTTTCGCGTACGCGATCAGTTCTTTCATTGTGTTTGCCGGAACCGCATTGTTCAGTACCAGCAGTTGCGGATTGAGCACGAGCAGACTCACCGGAGCGAAGTCTTTGATCGCATCGTAAGGCAGCTTGCTCGACAGCGCAGGATTGATCGTCAAGCCCGCGGAAGTTCCGAAGAGCAGGGTATAGCCGTCGGGTACTGCCTTCGCGGCCAGGTCCGTCCCAATCACGCCGCCGGCGCCCGCGCGGTTGTCGATCACGACCTGCTGTCCCCACGCTTCCGTGAGTTTGGCGCCGATCGCGCGCGCGACGACATCGGTGGGACCGCCCGGCGGATAGGTGACGATCCAGCGGATCGGCCGGGTTGGATACGTCTGAGCCAGCGCGGTGACGGCCGGCAACAGCGTTAGCGCGAGTACGCAGTGCGAAATGAATTGCGATGACAGCATTTTTTTCATTCGGACTTACTCCAGACGTATGCCGCTCGTGCGGATGACCTTGCTCCAGCGTTCCGTCTCCGTGCGCATATAAGCGGCCAGTTGCTGCGGCGTCGAATTCGCCGGCTCGACGCCTTGCTGCGCAAACTGCCGCTCGATTGCCGGCGACACGAGAATTTTAACGAGTTCCGCATGCAGTCGATTCACGATCGCAGGCGGCGTGCGGCGCGGCAGGAACACCGCGTACCACGTCGCCAGTTCGAAGCCGGGGATAGTTTCGGACATGGTCGGCGTGTCCGGTATCGCCGGCGTGCGCCGCGCGGCGCCGGTCGCGAGCAGTTTTAACCGGCCCGCCGTGACGTGCGGCTGAACGGAAGGCAGGCTGGTGAACATCAGTTGCACCTGGCCTGCGATCATCTCGGTGAGCGCGGGCGCGGTACCCTTGTACGGCACGTGCAGCATTTCGAGACCCGCGCTCTGCTTCAGCAACTCCATCCCGAGATGGCCGGTACCGCCGGTTTGCACGGATGCATAGTTGAGTTGACCGGGGCGCGCTTTAACGTAAGCGATGAGTTCGGCGACCGACGCAACCGGCAGCCTGGCATTGGCGACCAACACCTGGGGCGACGTCACTACCTGGGTTACCGGCGCGAAGTCGCGCACCGCATCGTACGGCAATTTGGGCGTCAGCAACGGCAGCGTCACGAGTTGTCCTGGTGTGCCGAGGAGCAGCGTATAGCCATCAGCCGGCGCACGCGCAACGATTTCGGTCGCGATCACGCCGCCACCGCCTGCTCGATTGTCGACGATCACCTGTTGGCCGAGAGCATCCTGCAGTTTGGCCCCCACCGCACGGCCCACGAGATCGGTGGGTCCGCCCGGCGTGTACGGGATTACCAGACGCAGCGGTTTCGACGGAAATTCATCCGCGGCGAGCGCAGCGCCGGGCGCAAGCCATGCCGCGATCCACGGCAGGAGGAAGCAGGCGAAGAGTGGACGATGGTTTTGCATTTGCGCTTTCGACGATGCCGGTGAGATCGCGCCGTCGAGGGGTTCGATGATGCCGCAAAATCCGGTCGAGACCAATAGCACCTGCTGTGCCGCGTCGCTATAATGTCCTCCAGCATAAGAAGCCGCGCCGGGCGCGGCTGACAAAATTCCGTTCTGGAGGAGATTTGCGATGAAGAGGTTGACCGGTTCGACACTGCTGTTGACGTTCGTGCTGATGCTCGCGCATGCAACCGCATTTGCGCAGGGTCGCTGGATCAAGCTGGCGCCATTTCCCGAGCCGGCGGAAGAGGTGTTGGGCGCGGCGGCGGGCGGCAAGCTCTACGTGTTTGCGGGGCTTGCGCCGGGCTGGAAGCCGAAAGCCATGGTTTACGAATACGATCCGGCCACCGACAAGTGGACCAAGAAAAAGCCGATGGCGCTGCCGTCGCATCACGTGGCGATCGCGGAACTCAACGGCAAGATTTATGCGTTCGGCGGCTTCGTGTTGCCGGCCGCGGGCCCGGCAGCATGGCAGCCGATCGACAATGCGTTCGAATACGATCCCGCAGCCGATACGTGGAAGGCGCTCGCGCCGATGCCGACCAAGCGTGGCGCGGCAGTTGCGGCGGCGGTCAACAACAGACTCTACGTGATCGGCGGCGCCACCATGTTGCCGGGTTCCAAGGACACCGGCATTCATCCGACCCGCGCGCACCGCTCGCTCACGACCGTCGAGGAATACGATCCGGCGGCGAATGCCTGGCGCGAGCGCAGCATGATGCCCACGCCGCGCAACCATCTCGCCATCGGCGCGGTCAACGGCAGGATTTACGCGATCGGCGGGCGTGTCGGCGGCGCGTTTATTTCGGGCGGCGGCAACCGGCTCGATCTCGTCGAGGAATACGACGTGGCGGCGGACAGCTGGAATCCGGTGCGCGTACGCATGCCGACCGCACGCAGCGCGGTGGCGTACGGCGTGCATGGCGGCCGCGTATACGTCGTGGGCGGCGAACATCAGGACTACAACCTGTCGACTGCATTTCGCGCGTTCGAAGGTTTCGACGCCGCCAAAAAAGAATGGTTTGTAATGCCGCCAATGCCGCTGCAACGTCACGGTCTGGCCGCCGCGGTACTCGGCAATCGTTTTCACGTTATCAGCGGCGACGTGCAATCGGCCGGTACCGGCCTCGAGATGCACACGGACGCGCACGACGCATACGAATTCGAGAGCACCGCCAAGTAACTGCCAGACTGCACGCGGATGGCCGGTTCAGCGGCCTTTCGCGCGTTTCCTTTTTCATTCCCTGCGGCCGGTCGCAAAGCGCGTACCGGCCGCTTTCCTTTAAACTAGGCGTTTTACTCAACGGACGATACCGCTCATGCAAACCAACACCGATAAACTCATCGCCACCAAAGACCACGGCATCGGCTGGATCACCTTCAACAATCCTGCGCGGCACAACGCCGTCTCGCTTGAAATGTGGCAGGCGCTCACCGCTACGCTCGAAGCCTATGCGGTCGACCCTGAAGTGCGCGTGATCATCCTGAAAGGGGCGGGCGACAAGGCGTTCGTTGCGGGCGCCGATATTTCCCAATTCAAGGAAAAGCGTTCGAGCCCGGAAGCGGTTGAACTGTACAACTCGACAGCGGACCGCGCGGGACAAACCCTGCAGACGAGCCCGAAGCCGACCATCGCGATGGTGCGCGGTTATTGCATCGGCGGCGGCACCGCACTGGCAGTTGGCTGCGATATCCGTATTGCGGCGGACGACGCACGCTTCGGCGTGCCTGCGGCGAAGCTGGGACTCGGTTACCGGTTTCCCGGCATCAAGCGCCTCGCTGACGTGGTAGGGCCGGCATTCACGGCGGAAATTTTCTTCACCGCGCGCCAATTCAACGCGCAGGAAGCGCTGCAAATGAATCTGGTTAATCGCGTGGTGTCGGCGGCCGAACTTGAAAAATACACTCTCGACTACGCCAAGACGATAGTCAACAACGCGCCGCTGACGATAGCCGCGGTCAAGCGCAGCATCATTGAATATCTGCGCAATCCGGCCGAGCGCGACCTGGCGTTATGCCAGAAGATGGTCGACGACTGCTACACGAGCGCCGATTACAAGGAAGGCCAGACGGCGTTCATGGAGAAGCGCAAACCCGCATTCGCGGGCCGCTAGACGCCCGATTCGGGAATGATCGAAAGCGGCTTGTTGCCGGATTGACGCCGGCTCGTTTAATCCGGCGACCGCACAGATCTTGATCCCGGCAAACGGAGAACCGATGTGATACGCGTTCAGCAGCAAGGCGCCGTATGCGAAATCATTCTTGACCGTCCGCAGCAGCGCAACGCGCTGACCGTCGATATGATCGGATCGCTTGCCGCAGCCGTCGCGGCTGCCGACGCGGCAGCGGACTGTCACTGCGTGGTGATCAAAAGTTCGAGCGAACATTTTTGCGCCGGGCGCGAGCTTGCGCCGGGGCGCGAGCGCGATCTCGATTCGGTGCTGGCTTACGATGACGCCTATGGCGCCATTTTTGAACGCCTGCGCGTATTGAACAAGCCATCGCTTGCGGTTGTGCGCGGCTACGCGGTCGCGGGCGGTTTTACGCTGGCCATGGGCTGCGATTTCGTGATCGCGGACGAGTCGGCGAAATTCGGCGCGGTTGAAATGAACAACCGTTTCCCCGCGGCAATCAACACCGCGCTTCTGTCGCACTTGCTCGGTCCACGGCGCGCCCTCGAACTTTTATTGCTGGGCGAAATGACCGGTGCGCGCGCATTGCACGACATGGGCCTCGTCAATCGGCTGGCTGCCGACGCGCCGGCACTCGCCGTATTGGAAGCGAAGCTCTCGGCGCAGTTGGCGGCGCTGGACCCGGCCGCGGTGCGCCTGACCAAAGAGACGCATCGCGCCGCCTGCAATATGCCGCTCGCCGATGCGTTGGCCGTGGGCAAACAGCTCAACGCGCTGCTGCTCGCATCGGGCCGCATCGACGAGGCGAGCCGCGCATTCGCCGACCGCCGAAAATGACAGGTTGGCAGGGCGCTGTCCTGCGATGGAGCGCGCATTTCTGGTATACTTTTCGGCACAGATGGAGCGGTTGAGCTCCACTTTCTTCCGCGCTTTTTTCCGCATGTCCGCACGGTAATGCCGGTAACCGGCGGGCTGCAGCATTTCAATCACGCTCCGGCGACAAAGGACGACATGAAGTTTGACGCAAACCGACCCGATCTCACGATAGGCGTATTGGGCACCGGCGCAATGGGCCGCGGAATCGTGCAGGTAGCTGCCGCCGGCGGCATGAATGTATTGATGATGGACACGCGCGCAGGCGCGGCGGACGAGGCACGCGAATTCGTAGCCAAGATGCTCACGCGCGCCGCGGAAAAAGGCAGCATGAGCAAGGAAGATGCCGCGGCCGCCACGGCGCGCATCAAGGTGATCAATGCCTTGACCGAGTTCAGGTCCTGCCACGCGATCATCGAAGCGGTGGTGGAAAACCTCGACGTCAAGCGCCAGGTGTTCGGCGAACTGGAAAACATCGTCTCCCCCGATTGCATACTGGCCACCAACACGTCATCGATGTCGGTGACCTCGATCGCGGCGAAACTGAAAACGCCGCAGCGCTTCGCGGGATTTCATTTTTTCAACCCGGTGCCGCTGATGCGGCTGGTCGAGGTTATTTCCGGCCTGTTGACCGAGGAGTGGGTGTGCGAGGCGCTCGTCGGCATCGGCAAGCGCATGACGCGCGAACCGGTTCGCTGCACGGATGCGCCGGGTTTTCTCGTCAACCAGGTGGGACGCGGTTTTTCTCTCGAAGCCACACATCTGGTTTACGAGGGCATCTCGACGTTCGCGGACGTCGATCGCGTGATGCGGGACGTCGGCGGTTTTCGCATGGGCCCGTTTGAATTGATGGAGTTAACGGGCCTCGATGTGACGCAACCGGCTTCGCACCTGATTTACAACCAGTTTTTCCAGGAACCGCGTTACCGGCCGAATCTCATCATGCAGTCGCGCTATGAAGCGGGGGTGCTGGGCCGCAAAAGCAAAAAAGGATTCTACGATTACGACGCCGACATGAAGGCGATAGTCCCGCCCGAAGCGCCGGCGCCCGCAGCGCGGCCGGATAGCGTGTGGGTCAGCCCGGCGGAGCCTGCCGGGCATGCTGCATTGACTGAATTGCTGAACAAGCTTGGCGCAAAAATCGAATCCGGCAAAACGCCGAGTGCCAAGGCATTGTGCCTCGTAACACCGATCGGCGACGACGCAACGACTTGCGCGGTGGAGCAGGGCCTCGATCCGAAACGCACGGTTGCGGTCGACACGCTGTTTCCGCTGGCAAAGCGCCGCACGATTATGGGAACGCCGCTGACCGATATGGCTTATCGCGATGCTGCGCATGGCCTGCTTGCATCGGACGGCGTCCCGGTCACCGTGTGCCGCGACAGCCCCGGCTTTATAGCGCAGCGTATCGTCGCGATGATCGTCAACATCGGCTGCTCGATCGCGCAAAGCCGCACCGGCACGCCCGCCGACATCGACAAAGCCGTAACGCTCGGACTCAATTATCCGAACGGCCCGTTCAAGTTCGCAGACGTGCTCGGCGTCGAGCGCATCTATCGCGTGCTGACGGCAATGTATCGCATCTACGGCGATCCGCGTTACCGTCCCAACATCTGGCTCACGCGCCGCGCGAAGCTCGGCGTTTCCGCTCTCACCAACGAACCCTGATCGAGAAGGAACTCACATGCTGAATGCCTATATATATGATGGTAAGCGCACCCCGTTCGGCCGCTACGCCGGCAGCCTCGCCAAAGTCCGGCCCGACGACTTGCTCGCAAGCGCGATCAAATCCGTACTCGCCGGCAGCAAGTTCAAGGCCGAGCAGATCGAGGACATAGTGGTCGGTTGCGCGAACCAGGGCGGCGAAGATGCGCGCTGCGTCGCGCGCCACGCCGGCCTTTCGGCGGACCTGCCGATCGAAATACCGGGCACCGTGCTGCAGCGCAATTGCGCGAGCGGCCTCGGCGCTATCGCGCACGCCGCGCATTCGATCACCGCGGGCGAAGGCGATGTTTTTCTCGTCGGCGGTACCGAAAGCATGAGCCGTGCGCCGTTCGTGTTTGCCAAAAGCGAAAACCCGTTCGCGCGCGACCTGCGCATTTACGACAGTACGATCGGCCCGCGTTTCTCGAATCCGAAGCTGACCAAGCTGTACGGTGACGACCAGATGCCGCAGACCGCCGACAATCTTGCCAAGGAATACGACATCAAGCGCGAGGAAGCCGACCAGTTCGCGCTTTCGTCGCAACAGAAATATTCAATTGCCAAAGGCGAGGGCTTTTTCACCGGCGAAATCGGCCCGGTCGAGATGCCGGCCAGCCGCAAGGGTCCGGTGCCGCCCGTCGCTGATGACGAGCATCCGCGTCCCCAGACCGACATGGCAACTCTCGCCAAAATGAAGGTCCTCTATGAAGGCGGTGTCACCACCGCCGGCAATGCATCCGGCGTCAACGACGGCGCGGTCGCCATCCTCATGGGCAGCCTGCAGGCCGGTGAAAAAGCCGGCATCAAGCCGATTGCGCGCGTGATTGCCACTGCGTCGATGGGCGTACCCCCGCGCATCATGGGCATAGGTCCGGTCGCAGCGTCCAAGAAGGCGCTGGCGCGCGTGGGGTTGACGATCAAGGATATGGACATCATCGAAATCAACGAAGCGTTCGCCACCCAGGTACTGTCGTGCCTCAAAGGTCTCGGCGTTGCGTTCGACGACAAGCGCGTGAATCCGAACGGCGGCGCGATTGCGCTTGGTCACCCGCTCGGCGCGTCCGGCGCGCGGATTGCCCTGACCGCTGCGCGGCAGCTGCAGCGCACCGGTGGACGTTATGCGCTGGTCAGCCTGTGCATCGGCGGCGGACAGGGCATGGCCGCGATACTCGAAAGAGTTTGATCGACGATAATCGTATCGCAGGCCGGTAGCGTCAACGCTGCCGGCCTTTTTCTTGTCGGAATGGACCCATCATGGCTGAAACTTCTTCAGTAACGCTAACCGGCGGCCGCTTCGATTGGCAGGACCCGCTTTTAATCGAGCAGGAATTGACCGATGAAGAGCGGCTTATCCGCGACACGGCGCGAGCCTATGCGCAGGAAAAGCTGATGCCGCGCATTTTGATGGCGAACCGGAACGAGACATTCGATGTCGAGATCATGCGCGAGATGGGGGCCCTCGGATTTCTGGGTTCGACGCTCGAAGGATACGGCTGCTCCGGCATCGGCTATGTCGCATACGGTCTTATCATGCGTGAACTCGAACGCGTCGATACTGCCTATCGCTCGGCCTGCTCGGTGCAAAGCGGACTCGCGATGACGCCGATCTATGCGTACGGCAGCGAAGCTCAACGCGAGAAGTACCTGCCGAAGATGGCGACTGGTGAATTGATCGGCTGTTTCGGTCTGACGGAACCGGATCACGGCTCGGACCCGGGCAGCATGACCACGCGCGCGCGCAAGGTCGATGGCGGTTATGCGTTGAGCGGCGCCAAGCTTTGGATAACGAACGCGCCGATCGCGGACATCATGGTGGTATGGGCGAAGGATGACGGCGGCGTGATCCGCGGCTTCATACTCGAGCGCGGCATGAAGGGGCTTGCGACGCGCAAGATTGAAGGAAAATTTTCCGTGCGCGCTTCGCCCACCGGCGAGATCTCGATGGACCAGGTGTTCGTACCCGAAGAAAACCTGCTGCCCAACGTGTCGGGACTCAAGGGCCCGTTCGGCTGCCTGAACAACGCGCGCTTCAGCATTTGCTGGGGCGCGCTCGGCGCGGCGGAATTCTGCTGGCACGCGGCGCGCCAGTACTCGCTCGACCGCAAGCAGTTTGGGCGCCCGCTGGCGGCAAACCAGTTGATTCAGAAAAAACTCGCCGACATGCAAAGCGAAATCGCGATCGGCCTGCTCGCGGTCCTGCACGTGAGCCGGCTGCGCGAGCAGGGCAGGGCGACCCCGGAGATGGTCTCGTTGATGAAACGCAATTCGACCGGCAAAGCGCTTGAAATTGCGCGCGTCGCGCGCGACATGCATGGCGGCAACGGCATTTCGGACGAATATCACGTGATCCGTCACGTCATGAATATGGAAACCGTCAATACGCTCGAAGGTACCAGCGATATCCACGCACTCGTGCTCGGACGCGCGCAAACCGGCATTTCCGCATTCAATTAGAAACTGCAAGGAGGAGAAGATGAATATCGCGCTGCGTTGCGCTCTGGCGACTTTGTTGTGCGTGCCATTCGTTGATGCGGGCACGGTTGCCGCGCAGAATTATCCGGCCAGACCCATACGAATAGTCGTTCCCTATGCGCCCGGTGGCTCCACCGACGTCGTGTTCCGGATACTCGCGCCGAAGCTGACCGAGATACTCGGCCAGACGGTGGTGGTCGAAAATCGACCCGGCGGCTCGTCGACCATAGGGCTGGATGTCGCCGCAAAAGCGCCGCCTGACGGCTACACGCTCGGCATACCCAATATCACGTTCGGAGCGAATCCCAGCCTGATGAAGAAAATGCCGTTCGACACGGAAAAAGATCTCGTGGCGGTGAGCCTGGTATCCATCGTCACGCTGGTGCTCTCGGTGCATCCCTCGGTGCCGGCGCGAACGGTAAAGGAATTGATCGCGCTTGCGAAATCCAAACCGGGCAGTCTCAACTACGGCTCGGCCGGCAATGCGAGTGCGAATCATCTTGCAACCGAACGTTTCAGTTATATGGCCGGCATCAAGATGGTGCACATTCCGTACAAAGGCGGCGGCCCCGCGGTGGTGTCGATCGTCGGTGGCGAGACGGCCATCCTGTTCGCCACCATCCCATCCGCGTTTCAGCATTTCCAATCGGGCAGGTTGATTCCGCTCGGTGTAAGCAGCCTGAAGCGCAACTCGGCGCTGCCGAACGTGCCGAGCATCGCGGAAGCCGCAATTCCGGGATTTGAAGCCATCGAATGGAACGGCGTGGTCGTTCCCGCGGGAACTCCGGCGGCGATAATCAACCAACTCAACCAGGCGCTGTCGAAGGCGTTGTCGATTCCCGATGTGAAAGAACGCATCATCGGCCTCGGTGCCGACCCCGTCGGCAGTTCTCCTGAGGAGTTTGCGGCTTTCATCAAGAAGGAAATCGCAACGTGGTCGAAGGTCATCAAGGAAGTCGGCATCACGATCGAGTAGCGAACCGGCGGTGATAACAACAAGGACAGGTTGATGGCAAGCGGCACATGGATCGAACAATTTCCGGGCAACATGACGTGGTCAAATGCTGCGTTGGTGACGAAGGGCATGGCGCCTTACGGTGCGGTAGCGCTGGGCGAGATCGACGAAGTCTGCGAACGGCTTAAATCGCGTCAGAGCGAGCCCGACGCATGGCAGGAGGAATGGTGCGCGATGGGCGGGCGGCTCGAGAAGGTCGCCGACCAGGCCGCCACGGAAGGGCGCCAGCACACGGCCGGCAATTATTATCTGCGCGCCGGCATGTACTACTTCACCGGCGAACGCTTTATTTATCCCGGACCCGCCAAACTGGAAGTCGGCCGCAAATCGCTGCAGTGCCAGCGCGCGGGCCTCGAGCGCCGCTATCCGACCATGGAATTCGTCGAGGTTCCATTCGAGAAAACGACGCTGCCGGCCATATTTCTGAAGGCGCCCGGAGTAACGGGCCCCGCGCCGACCGTTGTCGTGTTCGACGGCATGGACAACTGCAAGGAAATGAGCATCCTGTTCAACGGGCTGGAATTTGCCGCACGCGGGTGGCACACGCTGGCGATCGACGGACCCGGGCAGGGTGAATCATTGCGTTTGCGCGGGCTGTACGCGCGGCACGATTACGAGGGGGCCGGCACTGCCGCTTACGATTACGTTACGCGCCGGCCCGACGTCGATCCGAGGAAAGTCACCGTGATGGGATATAGCTTCGGCGGTTACTACGCTTCGCGCGTGGCCGCATTCGAAAAGCGTTATGCCGCCGGCGTCGCATTTGCGGCGCTGCACTGGGACCTGGCGGGCTGGCAACGCGAGATCAAGCGCAGACACGAGGTCGATCCCAAAAACACCGCGCAGTCGGCATTCCATTTCCGCTGGATCATGGGCCATATCGATGACGGGGATGTGGCCATCGAAAAGGCGAAGAAATTCTCGCTGGCGGGCGTGGCGGAGCAGATAACCTGCCCGTTTTTGATCGTGCACGGACAGGACGATAAGGTGGTGCCGGTGGCGTCCGCGCACAAACTCTATGAAGCGGTCGGTTCCAAGCGCAAGACATTGCGGATACTGACCGCCGAGGACGGCGGAACCTACCACGCACAAGCCGATAACCGGCAGGTGGGGGTTGATTACATCGCGGATTGGATTGCGACGAATACCTGAGGTGTGGTCTCAGGACCAGCTATTTACGATATTACATAATATACATTATACGAAGTACAGGTTCGGAAAAGCTCGCCGCTCATACATCCCGTTCGTCGCTTACTTAGCACCTCTCGCCAGCAGCTCGGCGATATCCGGGTGGTTCTTTTCCCGGGCAATAGACGCCGCAGTGGCCCCGGAATCTGACTTCTGGTTCGGGGCCGCACCGCTCGCGAGCAACAGGCTCACCATCGCGGCATGGCCTTCGCGCGCTGCCATCATCAGCGCCGTTATCCCGTTCTCCGCGACTGCGTTCGTCTGGGCGCCGTAGGAAATCAACAAGCGGGCAACGCTGGTGTGCCCCATGGTTGCCGCATACATCAGCGGCGTCCAGCCGTCCCGGTTGACCTCCGCACCGCGCTCAAGCAGGCTCCGCGTGACATCGACATGGCCCTGGACCGCGGCCATCATTAACGCGGTTTCCCCGAATTCATTGCGGGCGTTGAGCTTGGCCTGGGCTGCCAGCAATTGCCTTACCGCGCCGTTGCTGCCTTCCTTGGCCGCCATCATGAGCAGTGTATTGCCCTCGCGGTCGCTCGTGTTGGGATCGAATCCGCGCTTAAGCAGCGCGCTGACGACCTCGGTTTTATCCTGCTTGACCGCATCGAGCATCTCTTCATAGGAGCTGGCGGCGCTTGCGAAGCTGGCTGCCAACATCAGTATGAGCCCCACGATTAACTTATTGCTTGACATTAGATTATACTTTTATAGTATTGAATAATTTATAGAAATTACAAGTAGTGACGTCGCACACCTGCTCAAAAGCCACGCCTTTCAGGCGGGCAATTTCCTCGGCTACATGCTTCACGTAGCCGGGCTGGTTGGTGCGGCCGCGATAGGGCACCGGCGCCAGATAAGGGGAATCGGTCTCAACCAGCATCCGTTCCATCGGCACCGACACGGCGACCGCCTTGATATCCTTGGCGTTCTTGAATGTGACTATTCCCGAAAACGAGATATAGAACCCCAGGTCCATGGCCGCTCTCGCGACCTCCACGGATTCGGTAAAGCAGTGCATGACCCCGCCGACTTTGCCGGCACCCTCCTCGCGCATGACGCGCAACGTGTCTTCCGCAGCCGCTCGCGTATGAATAATCAGCGGCTTTCCGCACTCACGCGCTGCGCGGATGTGCGTGCGAAAGCGTTCACGCTGCCATTCGAGATCGCCTTTGAGCCGGAAATAGTCGAGACCCGTCTCGCCGATCGCGACCACCCTGGGATGGTCGGCGAGTTCGAGAAGTTCCGCGACGGACACGGCATCGACCTTTTCGTAATCGGGATGCACGCCGACCGAGGCGTGGACGTGCTGGTAAGTTTCCGCGATTTTACGCACGCGCGGAAAATCCTCGAGCGTTACCGACACGCATAACGCGCGTTCGACCTGATTTTCGCGCATCAGCGCGAATACCGAATCGAGCTGGCCGGCGATTTCGGGGAAATCGAGATGGCAGTGCGAATCAACGAGCATAACTGGCAGTCAGATCCTCGCCGCGCAGCAATGCCGTGTAGGAAAACAGCAGCTGTTCAATATAAAGGCGGGCGTTCAGCGGATGGTGAACGCTCCGCTGCTGGCGCACAAGCGTGCGATGAAAGCGCGCGATATCGATGGCGCGCAACCGTCCGGCGAGCTGGTTCAGCGTTTTTGCGTAATCGGGGTTATAACGCACCTGCCCTGCGGATTTCGCGCTCAAGAGATCGTAACTCCAGCGCTGCATCCAGCCCAGCAGGCGCGGGATCGGAAAATCGCGCACCTGCTCGGCAAGCGCGAATGCATCGACCGACGACGCGGCCAGCCCTGCGAGCAGCGATTTACGCTGCTGCCAGAAGGCGCCGTCATCGAGCGCCAACGCCGCCAGCGGCGCGTTGCCGGTTTGCGCGAGGCTCAGCGCCGGCTCAGCGACCCCTTGTTCACTCAACCATTGCACCGCCAATGTTACGGACGGAGTCGCCAGCACGACTTGCTGGCAGCGGCTGATGATGGTGGCGGGCAGATAACTGGGCCGGTGCGCGACCAGCATGAACCGCGTGTTCGGCGGCGGCTCCTCGAGACTCTTCAGCAATGCGTTGGCGGCGTTGACGTTCAGCGTTTCCGCGGGATAAAGCACGATCGTTTTCCCGCCCGTCTGATGCGCCGTCAGATTGATGAAATCATGCAGATCCCGGATTTCGTCGACGGAAATCTGCTGGCTCGGCTTGCGCTCGCCAGCGGTTGGTCCTTCAGCGTCCGCAGGCTGCAGGGCTTCGGGAATGATTTCACGATAATCCGGATGCGCGCCCGCCGCGAACCACCGGCAACTCTGGCATTCACCGCAAGCAGCATTTGCCACGGACGACGCACACGCGAGTGATTGTGCGAGCTTGCGCACGAAATCGAGCTTGCCGATACCTTCCCTGCCCCGAAACAGCAACGCATGCGGCAGGGCGGCCCGGCGCTGGAGCAGTTCCTGCCATTGCGCCTGATGCCACGGGTAGACGGCTACCGGCACAGCGGCTCCACGATGTCGCGCAACTCACGGCGAATTTGCGCAATGGGCGCGCCGGCATCGATAACGCGCATACGCGCCGCGTCTTCGCGTGCGCGGCGCAGATAGCCGTCACGAACACGCTGGAAAAAGTCGTCCCGCTCCTGCTCGAAGCGGTCCGGCGCCTTGATGTTGCCCGCCCGCTGGCGGCCGACTGCGGGCGCCACGTCGAACAGCAACGTGAGATCCGGCTGCAACGGTCCTTGCACCCATTGTTCGAGCGTGCGCAGGCGTGCCCAGTCGAGTCCGCGTCCGCTGCCTTGATAAGCGAACGTCGCATCGGTAAAGCGATCGCAAAGCACCCACTCGCCTCTCGCCAATGCGGGTGCGATGACCTTGTCCAGATGCTCGCGGCGCGCGGCAAACATCAGCAATGCTTCCGTTTCGAGATGCATGACCTGCTCTTTGTCGAGCAGCAGTGCGCGCAGCTTTTCTCCCAGCCCCGTGCCGCCGGGCTCGCGTGTGACGACTGCCTGGATGCCGCGGTCCTGGATAAAAGCCGCGAGCCAGGCGAGATGCGTGCTTTTGCCTGCGCCGTCGATACCTTCGAGAGTGATGAATTTTCCGTGCATGATTTCAGCGCGTGCCGCGTCGCTGGTATTTTGTCACGGCGCGCTCGTGATCTGCCAGATTATTCGAAAAATGCGAAGAGCCGTCTCCGCGCGCGACGAAATACAGCGCTTTGCCAGGTGCCGGATTTAATGTCGCCGTCAGCGCTGCAAGGCCCGGCAATGCAATCGGTGTCGGTGGCAAACCCGGCCGCACATAGGTGTTGTACGGCCCGTCGGCGAGCAGGTCGCGTTTGCGCAGGTTGCCGTCGAATTGCGGGCCCAGGCCATAAATCACCGTGGGATCGGTTTGCAGCTTCATACCGATTTTGAGGCGGTTCTCGAACACCGCGGCGATCAGCGGACGCTCGGCCGGCTGACCGGTTTCCTTTTCGACAATCGAGGCGAGTATCAGCGCTTCATAGGGATTCGTCAGCGGCAGGCCGGTGCCACGCGCAGTCCACAGCGCGTCCAACTGCGCACGCATGGCACGGTGCGCGCGCTGCAGCAACGCGACATCGCTTGCGCCATTCGGAAAAAAATAAGTGTCTGGAAAAAACCAGCCTTCTGCCGAAGGTTCCGCGATGCCGAGACGCACGATCAAATCCACCTCGGCTACCCCGCGCGTATCGTGCCTCAGGGCCGGGTGGTCATCGAGCGCCGCGCGCAGCTGCGCGAACGTCCAGCCTTCGACCAGCGTGATCTGGTCCTGCCCGCGCACGCCGGACGTGATCATCTCGAGCAGTTTGAATGGGCTCACTGCGCCGCGAATTTCGTAATTGCCCGCCTGCACGTGGGTCGCGTGTCCGCTCAAACGCGCCAGCACTTCGAATTGCCATGGCGTTTTGAGCACCCCTGCCTCGTTCATTTGACGCGCCGCACTGCGTAAGCTGCTGCCTTGCTTGAGACTGAATTGAAGCGGCGCCGGCACTGCCATGTCCAGCCAGCCGTAACCGGCCAACCACGCGAGTAAGACCGCGGCGAGCGCTGCGCTCAGCCAGAACAGCCGTTTGATAAAACGCTTAAGCGCCCTGAACATCTGCGATCCAACGCTGCGTTTGCGCACCGAGCGCACCCGCTTTCCAGTTTTTGCGGTCGAGTGCGATGACCGGCCACAAGCCGATGACGCTGTTGACGACGAAGACCTCGTCGGCGGCGAACAGGTCATCGAGACTGATCGCCGCGACTTGCAGCGGAACGTTGTGTGCGTGCGCGAGTTCCATCACCAGTTCGCGCATTACCCCGGCCACGCCACAACCCGCAAGATCCGGTGTGCGCAGGGTGCCGTCCTTGGCGATGAAGACGTTGCTCATGGTGCCGCCGATCACATTGTCGCCGGTATCGCAAAGCAGGCCTTCGGCAATGTCCGGATCGCGCCATTCGGCGCGCGCGAGCACGTTCTCCAGCCGGTTCAGATGCTTGATGCCGGCGAGGACCGGTTGCGCCGCCAGGCGCAGGCGGCATAGATGAACGCCGACGCCTTTATTCGAATAATCCGCCGCGTATGCCGGCACCGGGCTGGCGATAAGCACGCGTGCCGGCGCGGGTTCGGGCGGCGGCGCATAACCGCGCGCGCTGTCACCGCGGGTGACGATGATTTTGACCACGCAATCGGATGTATCGAGTAGCGCAATATCGCGTTCCAGCGTTTGCTGCGACGGGCAGTTTATTTTCAGTGCGCGGCAATCGTGCGCGAGCTTTGCGTACTGGCGGTCCCACAACACGGGCTTGCCACCACGCACGGGAAAGGTGCGGAACACGCCATCGCCGTATGCGAATCCGCGATCGCGCACACTGATCGCTTCGCCGGCGGCGCCATTGATGAGATTCATACCGGTGCAGATGTTGCGGCCGGCGCGCGGGGCCGGGATTGCGGCAAAATCAGACGGCGCGGAATACCAGGGTGCCGTTGGTGCC
>CAZEAX010000056.1:0-15821 GCA_964510405.1 uncultured Streptomyces sp.
CATCGACGGGCTCGCGACTTACCCGGAGCTTCCCGCGACGGGGCACACCACGGTGGACGGCATCAGCATCGTGTCGGTCAACTGCATGATGGCGATGCTGAAGCTGCCGAACCTCACCTGGCACATTCAGACGGGCTCGGTGAATATCGGCGGCGCGGTGCAACAGGCGACCAATGCGTTGCTCGCCGGCGTATGCAAATATGCGGTGGTCTGGCGCGCGATGCACAATCCGCGCGGCACCTACCAGAATCTGCCCGGCGCCCAGGCCACCGGACCGCTGCAATTCACCGCGCCGTACGGATTTGGCGGCCCGGGGCAGTTCCACGCGGTCGCGTACGCGCGCTGGCTCGAACGGCACAACCAGCAGCGCGAGAAGATGGCGACGCTCACGGTGACGCAGCGCAAACACGGGCTCAAGAATCCGCACTCTTACTTCAAGGTGCCGCTCACGCGCGAGGAGTACCTGAACTCGCGCATGATCGCGCATCCGTTGTGCCTCTATGACTGCGACATCCCGGTGCAGGGCGCCGTCGCGATCGTGCTGACGACCGCCGAGCGTGCGCGCGACCTGAAACCGCGTCCCGCGTACCTCGCGGGCTACGGCCAGCGCCTGGTGTTCGAGGTGGCCGGCCGCATTCCGAGTCTCAGCAATTACATGGACGCCGGCCGCAGTTCGGCGCAACTCACCTGGCAACGCTCGGGCTTCACGCCGAAGGACGTCGACGTCGCGCAGATTTACGACGGATTTGCTTCGTCGGTGATCTACGGGCTCGAGTCCTACGGATTCTGCAAAGAGGGCGAGGCGCTGGACTTCATCCAGGGCGGCCGCATCGAGCTCGACGGCGATCTTCCGCTGAATACGTTCGGCGGCAGCCTCAGCACCGGGCGCATCCACGGTCTCTGGCACATCATCGAAGGCGTGCTGCAGGCGTCGGGCCGCGCCGGCGAGCGTCAGGTGAAAGACGTGAACGTTTCCTTCGTCGGCGCGAGTGCGCCGATAGTCGAGGGAACCACGTTCATCTTCGTCAAAGAGCCGTACTGACGAGAAGAACAAGGCGTCCTTCGGTTGTGACTGCCGTTATTCCAGACGCAGTCCGGCCGCTGCTACGACTTTCGCCCACGTGGCCATTTCCGCGCGGATGTAGCGGGTAAATTCCTCCGCGGAGTTGCCCACGACTTCGCCGCCGTCCGCGGCGAGCCGGTCGCGCAGATCGGGCGATCTGACGGCGGCTACGATGTCGCGATTGAGTTTGGCCGCGATGGCTGCTGGCACGCCTGCGGGCGTCACTATGCCGTTCCATGCGCTGACGTCGAAGCCGGGCACGCCGGATTCCGCGATCGTCGGCACCTCCGGCATCGAAGATGCGCGATGTCCGCTCGTCACCGCCACGCTGCGCAATCTGCCGGCATTGACGTGTGATGCCACACCCAGCGTCGATCCCAATGCCATTTGGATCTGCCCGCCGATCAAGTCGGTGATGGCGAGCGACGAGGAGCGATAAGCCACGTGCACCATGCGCGCGCCCGTGCGCAGTTTCAGCAATTCGACCGCGAGCTGATTTTGCGTGCCCGCTGCGCCGTAGTTGAGCGCGCCGGGTTTGGCCTTGTCGTACGCGACCAGCTCCTGCACTGTCCGCACCGGCAGTGCGGGATGAACCACCAGCACGTAGGGAACGTGGGAGGTCATCGTGACCGGCGTGAGATCTTTCAGCGTGTCGTAAGGCAGCTTCGCCTGCAAACTCGGATTCACGCTGAAGCTCGCCGCCACCATCAGCAGCGTATAGCCGTCGGGCGCGGCTTTCGCGCCGAGCTCGGTGGCGATGACCATGCCGGCGCCGGGCCGCGGATCGACGACGACCGGCTGCCCCCATGCCTCGTTCAGTTTCCTGGCGACGGCACGCGCTACGACATCCGCGGTCGTGCCGCCGGACGCGACCGGCGAAATCAGGCGCACTGCGCGTGTCGGGTACGGCGCAGCAGCCGGGCTTTGCGCGTGCGCGTGAAATGCGCACAACACCAGCAATGCAACGATAGATCGGGATATCAGGTAACGCCCTCCGCGGCGAGCGCCTCGATCTCTTTCGTCGTCATGCCGAGCAGCTCGCCAAATACGTACTCATTGTCCTCGCCGTAGCACGGCGCGCCGCGGTCAATATGGCCGCCGATATACGCAGGGCTCGCGGAGAGCTTGATTGGCACCTCGGCGAGCGGCCAGCGCCCGATTTTCGTGCCGGTCACCTCCGTCAGCCACTCGAGCGCTTTCAGTTGCGGATCGCGGTCGCAGCGGTCGCCCGCGGTCTGGCACACGCCGGCCGGCACGCCGGCCTTCTGCAGATCGATCATCGTCTGATACGCGTCGCGCGACTTCGTCCAGTCGCGCACCTGCGCATCGAGCGCATCCTGGTGATGAAGCCGCGCGGCGAGCGTCGCGAAGCGCGCATCGGTCGCCCATTCGGCATGCCCGGCGACTTTGACGAACGCGTTCCATTCCGCATCGGTGAAGCACGCGATCGCAATCCAGCGATCGTCACCGGCGCACGGATACGCGCCGTGCGGCGCCGCGGGTTTGTACGGAGAGCGGTTGCCGAAACGCGTCCAGATGCGCTCGTTCGCCGACCAGTCGAGAATCGCCGGGCCGTTGATGAAAAGCCCGACTTCGGTCTGCGACGCGTCTATCCACTGGCCTTCGCCGGTCCGGTTGCGATGGTAGAGCGCGCTCAACATCGCGAGCGCAAAACTGTACGCGCCCATCCAGTCGAGGTAAGAGTAGCCCCATCCAGCGGGCATCGCCGGCTCGGGCAGCCCCGACATATCGGACAACCCGGCGAACGCATTCGCGATCGGGCCCACGGTGCGGAAGCGGCCGTACGTTCCTTGCGCGCCCATGCCCGACTGCTGCACGTAAATGATGTCCGGTTTGATCTCTTTCAGCGCCGCATAGCCTATGCCCCAGTTATCGAGCACGCCGGGTGAAAAACCTTCCGCGACAATGTCCGACATCGCCACGAGCCGTTTCACGATCGCGAGGCCTTTCGGATGCCGCACGTTTAACGAGATGCCGCGCTTGCCCGGGTTCTTGTTGTTGAATTGCCCGCCCATGTTGAGATCGGTCACGCCGGGCAGCGGCGATGTCGCCTTGTCGCGCGCCTCGCGTCCGCCGACCGGCGCCATCGCGGCGAGACGCGTGTCCGGGTGGCTCTTCAATTCGATCTTGATGCTTTCGGCGCCGAACGCGCTCATGAATCGCGTGCCGCCAGCGGAAGCGAGGAACCACGAAAAATCCACGATGCGCACGCCGTTCAGCGGAAACGGCTTGCCGCGGCGCGACGGTTTTTCATTGGCGTCGACGCGCGCGGATGTACTGATCGCCGGATGCGCGCGCTTGACCGGCGTCATCACGGAGGCGGCGTCTTCGTTGATGCGCGGCGCGCGGCGGCCGACCGCCCACGAGTTCGCTGTGCTGATCCACTTGCTCGTCGCGTAGCGGAACGAACGGCCCAGTTCGGGATGCTCGATGTCCGTGACGCTCTTGCGCGCGAGCCAGTGCGGATCGATCGCGTTCTCATGCGGCTTGCGCAGCGGCGCGCACAGCAGACCCGCCTCCTGCGCCTCGCGCCATGGAAAGTTTTCGTAAGTGAACGCGCGCACGAAACGTTGAAACGCCTCCATGCCTTCGTCGCGCTTCTGCGTTACCGGCCCGGTGCCCGGAATGAATCTTCCGCCCTTCGCCACCTCGGCGGTTTCGGGATCGAAGCCGGCGGCCATGCCGTGGCGCTCCATCAGCTCGGCGAGCCGTTTCGGGTCGTCTTCGCGATTGCCGAGGCTCGCCATCACCCAGCGCCCGTCCTTGGTATGCGCAATCGACGGATTCGGCGCGATCGATTCGCGCGCGTGCCGGCAGGTCTGGCGCAATATCGGCGCGCGCCGCATCACCCACGTCATCAGATCGACCTCGGTGGATTTCGCCACCGCCTCGTGGATCGCGCACGATACGTGCTGGCCCTGGCCCGTGCGAAAGCGGTAGAGCAGCGCGGCGACGATCGCCATCGTAAGCTGCTCGCCCGCGATGTGATACGCGTGCCACATCTGCGGCGCGATCGGCGGCAGGTCGTACTTGCCATCGGGCGCGGGATCGTAGCCGCAATTCATCATGACGCCGCCCAGCGCGAGATGGATCAGGTCCGAAGCCTTGAAGCCGGACCACGGGCCTTCATCGCCGAACGGCGTCACGCGCGCGTGGATCAGCGCAGGGAATTCTTTGTTGAGCGAGGCCGCGCTCAATCCATAACCGTCGAGTTCTCCTTTAGGCGTGGATTCGAGCAGGATGTCGGCGCCGGCGATGAGTTCGCACAAGCGGGCGCGATCCTTCTCCTGCTTCAGGTCGAGGACAATCGAGCGCTTGCCGCGGTTGTACAGCCAGAAGAAGAGCGAACCCTCAGGGTCCGGCTTGTCCTCGTAAAAAGGTCCGATGCGGCGCGTAGGGCTGCCGCCGGGCGGCTCGACCTTGATGACGTCGGCGCCGAGACCCGCCAGCGTGAGTCCGCAGTACTCGGCCTGCTCGTCCGCGAGTTCGATCACGCGGATACCCGCGAGAGAGCCTGCGCCGGAATTTTTGTTTGGTACTGCGATGGCCATCATCTTCCCTTCAATCGTAACGGTCGGGGATGGTCGCGGCGAGACGTTCGCGCCGGCTTGCACTGCAGGTTGTTCTCCCCCGAACAGCAGACAGGGAGCTTATCACTTACCGCGCGCAGCCGAAAATCGCCGCAACCCGCTGCAGCAATCCGCCGCTCACGCTATCATCCGGACTCGCGCACCAAAGGGACGACACAAAGGGATCCGCCATGCCGTGGAAATTCGAGTTGTTAATGAAGCCCGGAACCGAGCAGCTCATCACCGAAGGTCCGGTGTGGGACGCCGAGTATCTCTATTTCACGCAGATCCGCCAGAACAAGATTCTGCGCTACGACCCGAAGACCGGCGCGATCGACGTCTGGCGCACGGGCACCAACCGCACCAACGGTCTTGCGTTCGACGCTCACGGGAGACTGTTCGGCTGCTGCTCGGGCGGCCGCTCGATCGTGCGCTTCGATCCGGACGGCAAGAACGTCGTGATCGCCGACCGCGTCGACGGCAAGCGCCTGAACACGCCGAACGATCTGGCGATCGACCGCAAAGGCCGCATCTGGTTCACCAACCCGATCAACCCCGGCAACTGGGATCAGACCGAAGTCCCCGAACTCGACAACCGCTCGGTGATCCGCTGCGATCCGCAGAAGGACGGCACGTACACGACGACGCGCGTCACGTTCGATACGGTGCAGCCCAACGGCATTCTCGTCTCGCCGGACCAGTGCACCTTGTACGTCGTCGACGGCAACTACGACCCGGGCACCGTCCGCGATCTGCGCGCTTATCCGATCCATGAAGACGGCAGCCTCGGCAAATTCAACACGCTCTTCACCTGGGGCAACGACGCGCGCGGGCCGCATCGCGGCATCGACGGCATGTGTCTCGACGTCGACGGCAACATCATCGCGACCGCCGGCTATTACGTGAGCGGCTCGGGCCCGATGATCTATGTGTTTACGCCGACGGGCCGCGTGCTCGAAACGCATCCGGTCGCGGCGAATCGCCCGACCAATTGCTGTTTCGGCGGCCCCGACCGCACCACGCTGTTCGTCACCAGCACCGAAGGACATTTCTTCAGGGCTGAGACGGACCGCGTCGGCTGGGCGATCTATCCGTAGTGCTGTATTGCATCGTTGCACCTCCTCAACTTCGTTGGAAAGAAAACCACCATGTCCATGAGCCGCCAGTTCGGCGAATTCGTCGCCAATCTCAAATATGAAAATCTGCCGCCGGAAGTGATCGACCGCGCCAAAAGCTGCACGTTGCAGGCGTTGATATCGGCGCTGCTCGCGGTCGATATGAAGCCGAGCAAAGACGCGCTGGCGCTGATGCAGGAGGAAGAGGCCGGCGGCGGCGGTGCGGCGACCGTGCTGGTGAAAGGCGCCAGGCTCACCAAGGGTGGTGCTGCTTTCGTGAACTCGGAGATGATGCTCGCCGGCGGCAAGTGGGACACGTTCCGCATGCTCACGCATCCGGGCACTGCAATTCTGCCTGCCGCATTGGTCGCGGCCGAAATCACGGGTTGCTCCGGCAAAACGTTTCTCACGGGCGTCGTGGCCGGCTATGAAGTCATGGAGCGCATGGCCGCCGAATTTATCCCGACCACGATGTCGCGCGGATTCCATTCGGGCCCCGTGTTCGGAATTTTCGGCGCCGCGGTTGCGGCCGCGAAAATCCAGGGCCTCGACGCGAACCAGACGCACAGCGCGATCGCGCAGTGCGTGAACCTCGCCGCCGGCAACCTCGAAGGCGCGCGCAGCGGCGGCAAATCCCTGCGCGAAGGCGGCGCGGTGCGCAATGCGTTGCTCGCGGTCGCCATGGGCAAGCAGGGCAAGGTGAGCGGCGAGACGACGCTGGAGGGCGACGCCGGCTTCTACCACGCGTACACCGGCAACAATCGCGGCACGCTCTCCTATAGTTATACCGGCGACACCAAGACAGACCTCGCCAAAATCACCGCAGGACTCGGCAAGACGTGGATTTTTCCGGAAACGCTGTTCCGCATTTATTCAACCGCCGGCTACAACATCGCGCACATCGACGTGACTGCTGCGCTCTGCACGGAACACGACATCCAGTACAAAGACATCGACCGCATCGAGGCGGTCGTCAACTGGTTCGAGACCGAATACCCGAGCCCGGCATTTCGCACGCCCGACTATGACGGCAAGCCCAAGGTCCGCAGCACGCAGTACTTCACGGCGTACGGCGCGGCGACGCGCGGCTACCCGCTGCTGCGCGCGTCGGTGCCGATGCCGGACGACACCGATCCGCCCGAGGTGCTCGACCTCATGCATCGCGTCACGATCATTCCGATGGTGCGCCGCACGCTGTTCGGTCCGCGCATCACGGTGTTCACGAAGGACGGCAAGAGTTACACGAAGGAGGGCACCGGCCGCGAATTCATTTTCGATTTCGAGGGTCTGTTGAAGCGCATGTCGCCCACTATCCCGGGCATGCCGATTTCGGCCGCTCAGTTCGCAAAGCTCGTCGATGCGTGCCGCAATTTGGAACGTCTCGATAAAGCGACCGACAAGCTGATTGCGCTCACCGTTGCTGCGTAAGCACTGCCGTGGTTCAATCGATGGTGATGCCGGCGTCCTTCACCACTTTCGCCCAATACTTCAGTTCCGACTCAAGATAGGTCGCGAAGTATTCGGGCGTGCTGGCGGCCGGCTCGAACCCGTTTTTCAACAACTGTTCTTTTACGTCCGGCGCGCGCAGGATCTCCACGATCGCGGTGTTCAGTTTTTCGATTATGTCGCGCGGAGTGCCCGCGGCTGTTACGAGGCCGAGCCAGTTGCGGATTTCGAATCCCGGCAGCCCGCCGGATTCCGCGATCGTGATCAGGCCCGGCGCCATCGGTGAGGGTCCCGCAGTCGCGACACCAAGCGCAACCAGGCGGCCCGACGTCACGTGCGGCATGACGACCGGCACGCCGATCAGCATGACCTGTATCGTTCCGCCGATCAGGTCGACGACGGCGGGTGCCGCGCCCTTGTAGGGAATGTGCCGGATGTTCACGTGCGCCGCGCGGTTGAACATTTCCATCGCGAGATGGCTGGCCGATCCGTTGCCCGGCGTGCCGTAGGTCAACTCGCCGGGCTTTGCCCTGGCGAGCGCGATCAATTCCTTCACCGTCTTCGCCTGCAATGAAGGATGCGCGACCAGCACGCTGGTGAGGTTCGCCACCAGCGCAATCGGCGCAAAATCTTTCAGCGTATCGAAGCGCACTTTGGCGAGGGCGGGATTGACGGCGAGTATGCCCTGCGTCGGGAGCAGCAGCGTGTAGCCATCGGGCGCGGATTTCGCCGTGAGTTCCGCGCCGATATTGCCGCCCGCGCCGGGGCGGTTGTCGATGACGACCGGCTGGCCCCAGCGCTCCGTGAGCCTCTGGCCGAGTATGCGCGCCAGAAAATCGTTGGGTCCGCCGGCGGCGAACGGAACGATCAGGCGGATCTGCTTGTTCGGATAACCTGCAGCAGAGTTCTGCGCTTGCGCATCCGTTGCGATGGCGGGCATCGCCGCGGCAATCAGTGCGGCGACACGAAGTTGAATATCATTCAGCACGGATACCGGCCGCCTTGATCAATCTTGTCCACTTGATCGTTTCATCTTTCATGTACGCCGCAAACTGTTCCGGCGTGCGGTTGTCGACATCCAGTCCCTGGCGGGTGAAATCGCTTTTCGCATTCGGCTGATTCAGCGCGCGGTTGATTTCGGCATTGAGCTTCGCGATGATTTCCCTCGGCGTTTTCGCGGGCGCATATATCGCGAACCATTGCGCGACTTCAAAGCCCGGCAGACCGGATTCGGCAACCGTGGGCACGTTGGGCGCGGCGCCGGAACGTTGCAGGCTGCTGACGGCCAGCGCCTTGAGTCTGCCGGAGGTGATGTGAGGCAACGACGTCGCCACCGCGCCGATCAATAATTGCACGTGGCCGCCCAGCACGTCGATGATGGCCGGGCCGGCGCCCTTGTATGGAATATGCACGAGCTTGATGCCGGCCTCGAGATTGAGCAGTTCGCCCGCCATGTGCGACGACGTGCCGCTGCCGTTCGACGCGTAACTGATCTGCCCCGGCTTGCTCTTTGCCAGCTGGATCAGTTCTTTCAGGTTGGAGGCCGGAACGCCCGGATGCGCGACGATGATGTTGGGGGTCGCCATCAATATTGCGACCGGCGCGAAATCCCTGACCGCGTCGTAGGGCAGGTCTTTTTGCAGAATGGGATTGATCGAATGCGTGCTGGCCGTGCCGTGCACGAGCGTGTATCCGTCTGGCGCCGACTTCGCGGCCATCAGCAAGCCGATGGCGCCGCTCGCCCCGGCGCGATTGTCGATGACCGACGGTTGCCCCCAGGCGTCCGTAAGTTTCTGGCCGACGAAGCGCATGATCGCGTCGCCCGATCCGCCCGCTGAAAATGGCACGATGATACGGATGGGCCTGGACGGATAAGCTTGTACCTGTGCTGGTGTCATCGCCGCTTGCGCGACGGCGGCGCTTCCGCTGATTGCAATCAGGACAGCGGCAGCGGACGCCGAAATTTTATTGATCATCTGACAACTCCTCGCGTCCGCGCGGCGATAGTAGAATCAAGCTCTGGCGGAATGTGCAGTGTGACAGAATCCGCCGCGCGTTGCAGACCCGCAGGATCGCCCAGACGATGATCACCCGTTCGCCGCTCTTATGCGCAGCATTTTTATTTTCGGCCGCACCGTACGCCGGCGCACAATCCTATCCATCCAAGCCCGTGCAATTGATCGTGCCTTATACGGCCGGCGGCGGCGCCGACGTCGTCATGCGCGCGGTCGCGCAACGCCTTGCGGAAGCATGGGGCAAAAACGTCGTCATCGACAATCGCGCCGGCGCGAGCGGGATGATCGGAACTGAACTCGCCGCGAAGTCCGCGCCCGACGGCTATACGCTGCTCGGGCACACGTCGTCGTATCCTGCGACTGCGGCGATCCGCGAGAAACTGCCGTTCGATCCGGCGCACGCTATCGTGACGGTCGCCGCAGTCGCGAAGACGCCGCTGGTGCTTGTCGTGCATCCTTCGGTGCCTGCGAAATCCGTGAAGGAGCTCGTCGCGCTCGCGAAACAGCATCCGGGGAAATTGAATTACTCGTCGGCCGGCACCGGCGGCAACAATCATTTTGCCGCGTCGCTGTTCGCGTCGGCGGCGGGGATCAGCCTCACGCACATCCCGTACAAAGGTGTCGCCGAAGCGTCGATCTCCGTAATGTCCGGCGAAGTCGAGATGTTGTTCGCGAGTTCGCCCGCGGTGAGTCCGCAGATCAAGGCAGGCCGCTTGCGCGCGCTCGGCGCGACGAGTCTCGAGCCTTCGGCCTTGCTGCCCGGCCTGCCGGCGATCGCGCAGTCGGGCGTTCCCGGCTACAGCTATGAACTCTGGTGGGCGATATTCGCGCCCGCGGGAATTTCCGCGGAGCGGCGCGACTTCATCGCGGGCGCGATCGCGCACATACTCGCGAGCGCCGACATGAAAAAATTTCTGGCCGAACAGAACATCGAGGCGTGGGTGCTCCCGGCGGCGCAATTGAACGATCTGCTCCCGCGGGAAATCGAGCGCTACCGCAAAGCCGCGAAAGCGGCGGGAATACAGTCGCAATAGCGGTTACGGACCTTTCGCCGGCGTGACTTCGGCGCCGACGCGCTCGACGATCAGCTTGTAATGCTCGGGCCGGCGGTGCGCCGCAAAGTTGAACACGGTGCGTTTCAAATCGACTGCGAGGTCAAGGTCCGCATTAACGCAAATCACCTCGTCTTCTTCGCTCAACGATTGCGCCGCGATCTCGCCCGTGGGTGCTACGATCAGCGAATGACCGAACATGCGGTTGCCGTCCTCGAAACCGCATTTCGCCGATTCGACGAGCCAGATCGCGTTCTGGTACGCCATGGCCTGCGCCGTGATGAGGTGATGATGCACGCGCAGCGCCGGCGGCTCCGGATAGGCGAGGTTCTCGCTCGGCGTGTTGAAGCCCAGCGCGACGATCTCGGCGCCCTGCAGCGCGAGCACGCGGAACGCCTCGGGCCAGCGCCGGTCGTTGCAGATCAGCATGCCCGTGACCGTGTCCATGAAACGCCAGACGCGGAAGCCGAGGTCGCCGACTTCGAAATATTTTTTCTCCAGGTGCTGGAACGCGGCCTCCGGCTTGTGTTCGGCGTGGCCGGGCAGATGGATCTTGCGGTACTTTCCAACGAGCGTGCCATCGGGGCCGACCAGGATCGCCGTATTGAAACGTCGCGTGCGGCCTGCTTCCTGCGTCAGCTCCGCGTAGCCGAGATAAAAACCGATGCCGAGTTTCTTCGCTTCGTCGAACAGCGGTTGCGTTTCGGCGGACGGGATCGTCGCTTCGTAAAACTTGCGGTCGACTTCGGCTTGGTCTTCGTACCAGTAGCGCGGGAAGAAAGTCGAGAACGCGAGTTCGGGAAACACCACGAACTTGGCGCCCATGGCATGTGCATCGCGCAGCAGTTTTACGAGCCGTTTGGTCGCGGTCGTCCGCGTGTCGGCCAGGTGGAGCGGGCCCAGCTGGGCCGCCGCGATTTTCAGGTGTCGGGACATCGTAAGCCTTAACTGGGGCGTTGAAGAGCTGGTAATTCGCGCAGGAAAATCCGCCGGCCGCGCTTGAAGCCGGCGAGCGGCAGCGCGCATTTGGCGATGACGTCGGAAGGCCGCGTCTCGCCCCATACGACGAGATCCGCCGCCTTGCCCGCCGCGATGCCGTAGTCCGCGATACGCATCAACTTCGCGGCGCGGTCGGTAATCATCTCGAAGCACACGCCAAGGTCTTTCGGGCCGTCGCGCTGCACGACGTTCGCGTAGAGGTTGGCGATGCGCGTCAGCGAGCAATCGCCGAACGGCGTGAACGGGTTCAGCACGTTATTGGTCGAGATCGCGCAATTCGCACCATTCTCGATCAGCGTGTTTGCATCGGTCACGCCGCGCATCACTGTGTGCTCCATGTGCCGTCCCGCATTGAAGAGATCAGTTGCCGGCAGCACCGCAAGCGACACGCCCGATTGCCCGAGTCGCTTGCCGACGGCCGCTTGCTGCTTGACCGGCATGCACGAAAACTTTGAGCCATGGCCGAACGCGACGCGGCCTTGCCACCCGATCTTGTCGGTGATCTCGCAGACCTGCGGGTAATCGAGCTCATTCACGTCGTAACCGCCGTCGAGATGGAAATCGACGTCGATGTCGTGCTCCTGCGCGAGTTCGAACACTCGGCGAATTTGCGCGGGCCCGTCCTTGTCGTAGCGGATACCGCCGCCGATCACCGGCGCGCCGCGCTTGACGCAGCCGACCAAGTTCTCGTCGGCGCCTGCGACGCCGGTCCAGCCTTCCTGCAGGAACACGCACGGCTGGATATCGATCGCCCACGCGTAGTCCTTGCGCAACTGCTCGATCGCCTCGAACCCGAGCAGCCCCACGTTCGGGTCGACCTCGACCTGCGTGCGCATGTGCGTGACGCCGTGCAGCAGGCACTGCTCGAGCGTCGCGCTGGCGCGTGCGTAAATGTCTTCGGGCGTGAACGTATGCTTGATCGATGCGGTGCGCTCCATGTGATCGCGCACCATGCGGTTGGGTTGCAGCGGCACGCGGTCGACGATCATCGCCTTGTCCAGATGGAAATGGCTTTCGACGAGCCCCGCCGAAACGAGCCCGCCGGCGGCGTCGTGCGCGGGCCCGTCGGCCTTGAGATTGGTTTCGACCGCAACTATGCGGCCGTTCTGGATGCCTATGTCTACAGCAGGAGAGTCAGGCGCGGCGCTGGCAAGCCGCGCGTTTCGAATTATGAGATCCAATGCCATGGTGCGGAATTTCCGATAACAACGCCAAGATAGGAGCCGCCATGATAGGTCATGGCTGACGACCAGAGCAATTCGCGTCATGGCGCACGGACCCCCGTCGTTTGCAGGGTTGCACGCTATCGCTCACGCGGCTATGCGGCTTACGGCCAGCACGTCCAGGGTTTGTCTGATGATTTGTTCCAGCGCGTGCACGATGTCACCGCGCGCCTTGGCCCCGTGCAGCACGCCGATATCAAGCGGTCCCGGATCCGGATAGTCGCGCTTGCTGCTCAACACTTTCATTCCCGGCAGCACCGTGGAGCGCGGAACAATGGAGACACCCAGTCCCGCGCTCACCGCGGCCTGGATACTTACCATGCTCGATCCGGTGAAAGCGACTTTGCTCGGCCGCTTGAGCCGCTTCATCGATTCGATTGCATGCTCGCGCAGAAAGCAGGGGGCGGGCAGGAGGGCGAGCGGCACCGTATCGCCGCGCGCGAGATCGAAATCCTCCCGCGCCACCCAGACCTGCGCTTCGCTCCATATTGCCTTGGCGCGCTCGCGCGGCGCGAGGCGCACGATCACCGCGTCCAGATCGCCGGCGGCCATGGACTCGCGCAGATCGCGCGAGAACCCCATGCGCACTTCGAGCTCGACACCCGGATAGGCCGCGGCGAAGCGCCCCAATATGCGCGGCAGTTCGGTGGGCACGAAATACTCCGTGATGCCCAGGCGTATCAGGCCGGTCACGGGCGGTTCGGCAATGCGCCTGAACGACTCGTCGTTCAATTCGAGGATGCGCCGCGCGTAATCCAGCAGCGTCTCGCCCGCCGGCGTGAGGGCGAGCGAGCGGCTGGTGCGCTCGAACACCTTGTGCCCCAGCGTTTCCTCCAGCCGTTTGATCTGCACGCTGATCGCCGACTGGGTGCGCGCGACCAGTTCTGCGGCGGCGGTGAAGCTGCCCGTGTCGGCGACGGCGGCGAAACTGCGCAATAGGTCGATGTCGAGGTTGGCGGTCGTCATGATTGATGAATATTCAGAATGATTGATATTTAAACAATTCGTTTAACAAATACATTGTGCGGGCCTAGAGTGACGCTGTCAATCACGACAAGGAGACCACGATGGACCGACTCACTGAAATCCGGCATTACGAACGCGAGGCGCGCCGCTTGCGCGCCGAATATGCGAAAGATCTGACGGTGCGCGCGGTGATCGCGCTGGACCTCGCGATACGCCGCCTCGCTCATCGCATTCTTTCGTGGCTGGCGGGGGCTGCCCATACCAGCCTGACCCGCACCGAACGCGGCGGCTATGGTTGATTTGAGAACCGCCATTCCCGGATCTCATGCGAGCAATGAAAAATGCCCGTTTGAGCCGGGTCATGGCGAATCGAATTGTGGTGGTTAGCTATCGTTTTGGAGAAAGTGATGTTTAAGCACAGCTCGGCTGTTCCCGCAGCCGCCGGTTTTCCCAGCGCTCCCGTTGGTTACATCAAGGGCGTGCTGTTTTGTCTCGCCGCCACGCTGTCCTGGGGCGGCATGTTCCCCGTCATGAACGAGGCGCTGGTCCGCATCGATCCGTTTACCTTTTCGGCATTGCGCATCACCCTGGCGGGCGCGGCTTTTCTGGCCCTCCTGCTCGTGCGCGAGGGGAGAGGCGTTCTGAGCTTCGACGGCCAGAGCATTTTTATGGCATGGTTCTTCGGCACGGCCGGATTTGCCGGGTTCGGGTTTCTGGTGTTCTACGGCCAGCAGTTGGCGGGCAAGGACGGCGCGCTTACGGCATCCATCATGATGGCTACGCAGCCCATGCTTGCTCTGCTCGTGACCTGGGTCATCCGCAAAAGCGCTCCCCCGCTTTTTTCGTTTGCCTTCATTCTCCTTTCGTTCTGCGGCGTCGCTCTGGTGGTTACGAAAGGCAATATCCACCGATTGATCGCCGAACCGCAGAATTACGGCGCGGATTCGCTGATCGTGCTTGGCGCATTGTGCTGGGTGATCTATACGGTGGGCGCGAGTTTCTATCCGAAATGGTCCGCGGTTAAATACACAGCGTTTACCACGGTGCTGGGGCTTACGAGCATTTATGCCATCAGTGGCGCGCTGATCGCGGCAGACGTCGTTGCCATGCCCACTATCCAGGCGGTTGTTTCAGTCGCGCCGTACCTGGGTTATATGGCATTGTTCGCGGGCTTTATCGGCGTTCTGAGCTGGAACACCGGCAACAAGATCATCACGCCGTTAAACGGCGTGCTGTTTATGGATGTGGTCCCGATGACCACGTTCGTGATTTCCGCGCTGCAGGGCAACGTGCCGCTCGGTGTTCAGATTGCCGGGGCCGGCATGACCTGCTCGGCATTGATCCTGAACAACTGGTACTTGCGGAGCCGTGCGTCCGCAAATACGCCCGTGCGGATTCCATTGCATTTACGCAAGAGCGTCAGCGGCTAGCGGCAAAGAGCGGCTCCGGCCCTGTGTATCCTGAAAGGGGCCGGATCGCGCGCTGCGCGCGTGCAAGCTACTTCTTGTTGCGCGACTCTTTCAGGCAATTGTTGAGTTCGTCGCCGGCCTTCTTGCCGGCGCACACGGCCATGGCTTTGTTGACTTCCTCGCAGCGCGCCTTTTTTTCCGCGGGCATCTGGCTGCAATCGCGCGCGTAACCCCCGGCGAGCTCTGCGCCGCATGCCTGGAAAGCGAACAGGCCGAAAGCGCAGGCAACGGACAATCGCATCGACATTTGTTTCATGAAATGCTCTCCCGGTTAACGTCGTGAAAGAGGATTGAGCCAACTGCTTTTGAGTTCAGGTTTACAGCCGCTTGATCATCACCTTCCGAAACTTGATCGTCCCCGAGTTGTATTGCAGCGCGATCGGGCCGGAGGTAAACGCCGAATCGTTGACGTCGACCGCTACTTCGCCATCCATCTTGTTTATTATCCGCGGACCCTTGGCGGTGATTTCGAACGTGCTCCACTTGTTGGCCGCCTTGAACGTGGGCGATGCTTTGCCCGGGGGCATTACGGACGCGGTCGCCATGGCCGGGCTTTTGTCCCAGATCTGCACCTCGTACGCCGCCTTCGTGTTGACGATTTTCTGATTCATGACGCGAATGTAGATGCCGCTGTTGGCTTCTTCGTCGGCCCAGAACTCGGCGTAGACCTCGAAGTCCGTGTAAGACTCTTTCGAGAGCAGGATGCCGGCGACGTCCTTGGTAATTTTGCGATCGGCCCAGACTGCGCCGCCGCTGGCCGTCCAGTTGGCATCGCCGAGTTGAGTGAAATTTTCAAGGCCTTTGTCGCCGTCGATCAGCGTGGTCCAGCCCGGACCCGACGGTCCGGTCGCGCAACCGGCAAGCGTGAACGCAACGACCAGCA
>CAZEAX010000057.1:0-6227 GCA_964510405.1 uncultured Streptomyces sp.
CGACCCCTTTACGCAAGCCCTTCGACGGATGGCCGCCCATGCCGATGATTTCGTAACCTCCGTCCGGCTTGATTTCGGCGACTATCGCCGCGATCTTCGACGTGCCGATGTCGAGGCCGACGATCAGGTTCTTGGTTTCTTTCGCCTTGCTCATTTATCCCTCTTCATTTTCATCCTGTCGCGCCGCGGCTCTTGCCGGATCGCGGTTTATCCGGCTGCGCATGCGCAAATTCGGGTATGCCTACGGCAAATCCGTTCGGGTAACGCAAATCGACATAATTAAGCCGGCGCTGCAAACGTCCGACCGTGCGCTCGTAGACCGCGACGAAACGATCGAGCCGCGCCTCGACGCTCTCGCGCCCGAGCTGGAGCGTGACGCCATTCGTCAGCCGGACCTGCCATGCGCGACGCGGCGATACCTGCACCTGGACGGGCGTCAAGCCCAGCGTCGCCAAGCTGCGCCTGAAGTAGCCATATTGAATGGCGATTTCCTTGGCGCTGCCGGGCGGCCCGACGAATGCGGGCAGGTTTCCATCGTAGGCGGCGGCAAAGAGCTCGCCATAGGTATTGACGAGCGCGGCCGTACCCCAGCGTCCGAGCGGCACGTGTTCTTCGAACGAGACTTCAAGCCGGTCCGGCCACTGGCGACGCACGTTCACGTTGCGCACCCACGGCAGCTTTTCGAATCCTGCGCGGGCGCGCTCGAGATCGAGCGTGAAGAAATTGCCCTTGACCTCGCGCACAACGATGGTCTCAATCTGCTCGGGCGTGACGTGCGCGAGTTCGTTCGTGACGCGCACTTCGCGCAATGGAAAGGCAGGCAGCCGCACTGCGTAGTGCACGGCCGCATAGGCGACGAGCAGCAACGCCACCGCGAATAGCGCGTTCGCAATTCCGTTGAGCACGGCGGGCCTATCCCACATGGGCGAGCTCCAGGATTTTCACCACTAGGTCGTCGAACTCGATACCTGCAGCGCGCGCTGCGATTGGCACGAGCGAATGTCCGGTCATGCCGGGCGCTGTGTTCATTTCCAGCAGAAAAACATTTCCGTCGGCGCGCAGCATCAGGTCGGCGCGGCCCCACCCTTCGCAACCAAGCGCCGCCGCCGCGCGCATCACCATTTCCTGTAACGCACTTTCCTGCGCCGCCGGTAGCCCGCTAGGGCAGCGATATTTCACGTCGTCGGTGAAATATTTGTTCTGATAATCGTAATTACCCTCGGGCGCTTCGATGCATACGATCGGCAGAGCGCGGTCACCGAGAAACGCCGCCGTCAGCTCGCGCCCCGCCACGAACTCCTCGGCGAGGACCAGGGTGTCGCACTTCGCGGCGAGTTCGTACGCGGCCTCGATCTTTTCGATCGAGGCGACCTTGGTGAGCCCTATGCTCGACCCCTCATGGGCCGGCTTTACCACCAACGGCAGCCCGAGATCTTTCGCGACTTGCGTCCAGTCGCTCTGCGCGGTGAGCACAGCGTGACGCGGCGTCGGGATGTCGCTGGCTAGCCAGATCAACTTGGTGCGCAGTTTGTCAAGGCACAACGCGGACGCCATCACACCACTGCCGGTATACGGAATTTCCATCACCTCGAGCGCACCCTGCACCGTACCGTCTTCGCCATGGCGTCCGTGCAGCGCGAGAAACACCCGCGCATAACCGTCGCTTTTCAAATCGAACAGCGGGCGCTCGGCCGGGTCGAAGGCGTGCGCATCCACCCCCTTGCGGCGCAGTCCCGCAAGTACCGCATTGCCGGACAGTAGAGAGATCTCCCGTTCCGCCGAGCGACCGCCCATTAACACTGCGACTTTTCCAAAGGATTGGGCGCTCATGCAGGCTCACCCACGATTCTGACTTCGCGCTCGAGGTCGATATTGAATTTCTCTTTCACTGCGCTATGCGCGAGTTCGATCAACGCTTCGATGTCGGCGGCGCACGCACCACCGGTATTGACGATGAAGTTGGCGTGCTTGCCGGAGATCATCGCGCCGCCCTCGACCCGCCCTTTCAGCCCGCAGGCTTCGATGAGGCGCGCGGCATGATCGTTGGGCGGATTGCGAAATACCGAGCCGGCGTTCGGCAGGTTGAGTGGCTGCGCAGCGATGCGCCGTTCGAGCAGTTGCTTGATCGTGGCGCGCGACTTGGCGCCATCGCCGCGCGGAAGCTTGAAGCGCGCCGCGGCGAACCATTCCTCGTTGCCGTCGCGCAATTTGACGTGGCGATAGCCGATTTCGTAGTTCGCGGGCGTACGCTGGCGCAACTGGCCCGTGCGGTCGAGCGTGGTGACGCTCTCGATGATGCCCCACGTGTCTCCGCCATAACAGCCGGCGTTCATCGCGAGCGCGCCGCCTATGGTACCGGGTATGCCCGCCATGAATTCGGCGCCGACCAATTCATGCAACGCGGCGAAACGTGCGAGTTTCGGGCTCGGCACGCCGCTTTCCGCGTAAATCGCGTTGCCTTCGAAGCGGATCTCATTCAGCGCGCCGTGCGTGAAGATGACCGTGCCGCGCAGACCGCCGTCGCGCACCAGCAGATTGCTGCCGAGGCCGACCACGATGACGGGCTCGTTGCGCGGCAACGACGCGATGAACAAGCGCATGTCTTCGAGATCGACCGGCACATAGGCGCGCTCCGCACTGCCGCCGGCGCGCCAACTGGTATGGCGGGCCATCGGCTCGTCGCGCCGCAGCTCGCCCCACAGCAGATTTTTCTGGGCCGCCATGTTCATCGTGTTCGCATCACGTTTGCCCGCCGCTCAACATCGCAGGAACCGATCCGATCGAACCCGCGCCCATCGTCAGCACTACGTCGCCGTCACGGGCCGCATTCGCAAGCGCACCCGGAAAATCCGCCACGCGCTCGACGAATATCGGTTCGACCTTGCCCTGCACGCGCACCGCGCGCACGAGCGCCCGGCCGTCCGCAGCGACTATCGGCGTCTCGCCCGCGGCATACACTTCGGTCAGCAACAGCACGTCGACGGTGGAGAGCACGCGGGCGAAATCCTCGAAACAATCGCGCGTGCGCGTATAGCGATGCGGCTGGAATGCGAGCACGAGACGGCGACCGGGAAACGCGCCGCGTGCGGCGGCGAGTGTGGCCGCCATTTCGGTTGGGTGATGGCCGTAATCGTCGATCAGGGTGTAATGCCCGCCAGCGGGCAAAGCGATCTCGCCATAACGCTGAAAGCGCCGGCCCACGCCCTTGAAATCGGCCAGTGCCCGCACGATCGCGGCGTCCGGCGCGCCCACTTCCGTGCCGACCGCGATTGCTGCGAGGGCGTTGAGCACGTTGTGCGCGCCGGCGAGATTGAGCGTAACGTCGAGATCAGGCAGCTTCTTTCCGCGCGTATCTGTGCGCCGCACCCGGAAATGCATGCGCCCGCCATCGGCTTTCAAATCGACCGCGCGAACCTGCGCCGCCTCCGACAACCCGTAAGTCGTAATCGGCTTGGTGACGGCGGGCATGATTTCGCGCACGTTCGGATCGTCGACGCACAACACCGCGGTGCCGTAGAACGGCAGGCGCTGCACGAAATCGAGGAACGCCTGGCGCAGGCGGCCGAAATAGTGACCGTAGGTTTCCATGTGGTCGGCGTCGATATTCGTGACCACCGCGAGCACCGGCGCCAGGTACAGAAACGACGCGTCCGATTCGTCGGCCTCGACCACGATGAATTCGCCGCTGCCGAGCTTCGCGTGCGAACCCGCCGCCTCGAGCCGGCCGCCGATCACGAATGTCGGGTCCATGCCCGCTTCGGCCAGCACGCTCGCGACCAGACTGGTCGTCGTCGTCTTGCCGTGCGTGCCCGCCACCGCGATGCCCTGCTTCAAGCGCATCAGCTCGGCAAGCATCATCGCGCGCGGCACCACGGGAATCTTGTTCGCGCGCGCCGCCATTACCTCGGGGTTGTCGTCCTTGACTGCGCTCGACACCACGACGGCATCGGCGGCGGCGATATTCCCCGCAGCATGGCCTTGCGTCACGTTGGCGCCCAGCTTTTTCAGGCGCTGCGTAACCGCGTTGTCGTTCAAGTCCGAGCCGCTCACGTCAAAGCCCAGATTGAACAGCACTTCGGCGATGCCGCTCATCCCGGAGCCGCCGATGCCGACGAAGTGAACGCGTTTGACCTTGTATTTCATGCCGCCAACCTCATGCATTCAGTGGCGACCGCCAGCGTGGCATCAGGCTTGGCAACGCTGCGTGCCTTCTGCGCCATGACAAACAACGCCTCGCGCGTGAAACCGCGCAGCAAATGCGCGAGCTTCTGCGGCGTCAATTCATCCTGCGGCACAAGCACGGCCGCGCCGCGTTCGGAGAGGAAGCGCGCGTTATGCGTCTGGTGGTCGTCGACGGCATGCGGAAATGGCACTAGCACACTGGCGACCCCGGCGACCGCAAGTTCGGCGACGGTCGATGCGCCCGCGCGGCAAATAACCAGATCCGCAGCGGCGAACTGCGCCGCCATGTCGGTGATAAACGCCACAGCTGTCACGGCAACTCCCGCGCGTTGATAGTTGGCCTCGACTGCCGCGAGATGGCGCGCGCCGGATTGATGGGTAATTTGCGGGCGCTCCGTTTCCGGTATGAGGGCCAAAGCCTGCGGCACCGTCTCGTTCAGCGCCTGCGCACCGAGGCTGCCGCCGATGACCGTGAGCCGCAGTACGCCGGAGCGCCCGCGGTAGCGTGCCGCGGGATCTGCAATCGCCGCGATTTCGTCGCGTACCGGATTGCCGGTCCAGATCACGGCGGTCGAATTGCCGAGCGGCGAAGGAAAGCCGCCCAGCACGCGGTCGGCGACTTTCGCGAGGATTTTATTCGCGAGACCGGCGATCGAATTCTGTTCGTGTATCGCGAGCGGCCGGTTCAGAAGGCAGGCCATCATGCCGCCCGGAAACGAAACGTAGCCGCCCATGCCCAGTACGACGTCGGGCCGGTGCACGAAGATTGCGCACGCGCTCTGCCAGAATGCAATCAGCAACTGTAACGGCAGCAGCGCAAAGCGCAGCACGCTTTTGCCGCGCACCCCGGTCATGCTGATCCACGCCATCGTGTAGCCTTTGGGCGTTACGAGTGTGGCTTCCATGCCGGTCTTCGCGCCCAGCCACACGATTTTCCAGCCGTGCTCGCGCAGATATTCGGCGACCGACAGCGCAGGAAAAATATGACCGCCGGTGCCGCCGGCCATGATCATGATCGTGCGCGAAGCATGAGGACTGTTCATACCGTCACCCCGCGCAAAAGCTGGCGCCACTTCGAATTTCACCGTGGGAATGAACGTCATACTTTCACCCCGCGAAGTAGCTGCCTGTTTTCCCAATCCACGCGCAGCAACACGGCGAGCGCGCAGCAATTCGCGGCAATTCCGCTGCCGCCGAACGACAACAGCGGCAGGGTGAGGCCTTTGGTGGGCAACACGCCCATGTTCACGCCCATATTGATGATCGTCTGCACACCGAGCCACAGGCCGATGCCCTGCGCGACAAGTGCGGGAAACGCGCGATCGAGCGACGCAGCCTGGCGGCCGATTGCGAAGGCGCGCATGATCATGATCACGAACAAAGCAATCACGAGCGCGACGCCGGCGAAGCCGAGTTCCTCGGCGATCACCGCAAGGAGAAAATCGGTATGGGCCTCGGGCAGATAAAAGAGCTTCTCGACGCTCGCTCCCAAGCCGACGCCGAACCATTCCCCGCGGCCGAATGCGATCAGCGCGTGCGACAACTGGTAACCCTTGCCGAACGGATCCGCCCACGGATCCATGAACCCGACCACGCGCTGCATCCGATACGGCGACAACCAGATCAGCAGCACGAAGCCCACGATCAACAGGACGATCAGCCCCGCAAAAGGCTTCCAGTTGACGCCGCCCAGGAACAGAATGCCCATCGCGATGACCGTGATGACCGCGAACGCGCCGAAATCCGGTTCGCGCAGCAATAGTCCGCCCACCAGCAACATGACAATGAAGAGCGGCAGAAATCCCTTGGTGAGACTGTGCATGTGCGCCGACTTGCGCACCGTGTAGTCCGCCGCATAGAGCACCGCGAACAATTTCATCAGTTCGGACGGCTGCAGATTGAAGAAGAACAATGACAGCCAGCGCTGGCTCCCGTTGACTTCGCGTCCCACGCCCGGTATGAGCACGATCACCAACAAGCCCGCACCGAACAGAAACAGGAACGGCGCCGCCTTCTGCCATACTCGGGTCGGCAACTGAAACGCG
>CAZEAX010000057.1:6237-14876 GCA_964510405.1 uncultured Streptomyces sp.
CTCAACGCGAGAAACACGCTGTGGCGCATCAGGTAGTACGCGGGTTGCTGGCCCGTGACGCGGCTGCCTTCGGCGATCGCGATCGACGACGAATAAACCATCACGAGTCCGAGTGCGAGCAGCGCGATGGCGCTCCAGGCGAGCGCCTGGTCGAATTCCGCCGGTGGCGGGCGGCTTTTGACGTCCGCATAGAACATCGTGTTAGCGACCGCCACGGGCCACCTCTTTTCTCACCGCGGCGGCGAACGCATCGCCGCGATGCCCGTAGTTTTTGAACATGTCGTAGCTGGCGCACGCGGGCGACAGCAATACGACGTCGCCATGGCGGCTCGCAGCGCGCGCAAGTTGAACGGCCTCATCCATGCTTTCAGCGCGTTCGACGGCCACCCCTGTGCCGTCGATTGCGCGGGCGATCTGTTCCCGATCGCGGCCGATCAACACCACCGCGCGCGCGTGGCTTCCAACCGGCTCGCGCAGCGGAGCAAAATCCTGGCCCTTGCCCTCCCCGCCGGCAATCAGCACCACCGGTTGCGTAAAACCATTCAGCGCCGCCACGGTGGAACCGACGTTGGTGCCTTTCGAGTCGTCGTAATAAGTGACGCCATCGATGACGGCGATTGTTTCGACGCGATGCGGCAATCCCTTGTAGGCACCCAGCGCCTTGACGATGGGCGCGTCGGCGATACCGATTGCATGGCAGAGCGCGCCCGCCGCCAATGCGTTCGCTGCGTTATGCAATCCGGCGACCGGCAATTCAGCGACCGACATCAACACGTGCGTGCCGTGCGCGAGCGCCGGTTGACCGTCACGCCGCGCAATTCCCCATGCGCGTTCCGTATCCGGGGCATCGGTCCCGAAACTCCACACTTCGCGCCCGCGCTGCGCCATCGCGGCGCTGCGAGTATCCTCGCGGTTGACGATCTGCGCGCCGCCGCCGTGAAATATTCGCGCCTTGGCCGCCGCGTAAGCATCGATGCCGTCGTAACGGTCGAGGTGATCTTCGGACAAATTGAGCATCGTCGCCGCATCGGCTTCGAGGCTCATGGTGGTTTCCAACTGGAAGCTCGATAACTCAAGCACGAATGCGTCGGGCCCGCGCCGCCCGTTCTCGATCTCGGTCAGCGCATCCAGCACCGGCGTACCGATGTTGCCGGCGACCATGGTGTCGTAGCCGGCGGCGACACAGATGTCGCCGGCCATGCGCGTGACCGTGCTCTTGCCGTTGGTGCCGGTGATGGCGACGACTTGCGGCATCTTCGATACGCTGTGCGGCAGCGCCTGCGCAAAGAGCTCGACGTCGCCGGCCAATGGCACACCGTGCGCGATTGCGGCGGCAATTGCCGGCGTGCGGCGATCGATGCCGGGACTGATCGCGATCAAGTCGGCGGCGCGCAGGGAAGCGTCGCGAAATTCGCCGCACTCGAGCTTAACCCCGGGCAGCTCGCGGCGCAGCTCGGCGGCATGCGGCGGCTCGGCGCGCGTATCGGCGGCCGATACGATGGCCCCGCGCCGCGCCAGCCAGCGCGTCATCGACAGCCCGGTGTCTCCGAGTCCGAGTACCAAGACCTTTTTACCCCTTACATCCATGCGTGTTCATCTGCATGCGTGTCCTAGCGCAACTTCAACGTCGACAATCCAACAAGCACCAGCATCATCGTGATGATCCAGAAGCGCACCACTACCTGGTTTTCTTTCCAGCCTTTTAATTCATAGTGGTGATGGAGCGGCGCCATGCGAAAAATGCGCTTCCCCGTCAGCTTGAACGACGCGACCTGCAACACCACCGAGAGCGTTTCGACGACGAACACGCCGCCCATGATGAAAAGCACGATTTCCTGGCGCACGATGACGGCAACGGTGCCAAGCGCCGCGCCGAGTGCCAGCGCGCCGACGTCCCCCATGAAAACTTCCGCCGGATAGGCGTTGAACCACAGAAACGCCAGGCCCGCGCCGGCGAGCGCGCCGCAGAAGACCGCGAGTTCGCCGGCGCCAGGTATATGCGGAAAGACGAGATATTTCGCGAACACCGCGTTACCGGCGACGTACGCGAAGACCCCGAGCGCGCTTGCGATCATCACGGTCGGCATGATTGCCAGGCCGTCGAGTCCGTCGGTCAGGTTCACCGCGTTGCTGGTGCCGACGATCACGAGATAGGTCAGCGTGATAAAGCCGAACACGCCGAGCGGATAAGCGATATTTTTGAAAAATGGCACGATAAACTCGGTCTGCGCCGGCAGGTTGGTGCTGAACGCAATGACGCACGCCGCGGTGAGGCCCACGACCGATTGCCAGAAAAATTTCGCGCGCGCCGACAGCCCCTTGGGATTGCGGTGCACGACTTTGCGGTAATCGTCGACCCAGCCGATCACGCCGAACCCTAGCGTTGACGCGAGCACCACCCACACGAAACGGTTTTCGAGGTCCGCCCACAACAGCGTCGTCACCACCACCGATACCAGGATCAGTGCGCCTCCCATCGTCGGTGTGCCCGCCTTCGGCAAATGCGACTGCGGGCCATCGTCGCGCACCGACTGGCCGATTTTGTACGACGTCAGCCGCCGGATCATCGTCGGACCGACCATGAACGTCATCAGCAAGGCGGTCAGGCACGCGAGCACCGCACGCAGCGTGATGTAGCCGAACACGTTGAACGCGCGGATGTCCTTGGCGAGCCACTGCGCGAGTTCTAGGAGCATTGGTGACCTCCGGTCAGCAATGCGACGCGGAGCACGCGGCGTTCAACTGCTAGTTTCAGGAGCATTCAGTTAACTCCCGCCGAAACCGCACTGGCGGCTGGTTCGAACGACTTGATCACGCGCTCCATCTGCATGAATCGCGACCCCTTCACGAGCATCGTCACGTCGGGTGCGAGCACGTTTTCGATTTGCACCAGCAAATCTTCGATGCGTTCGAAATGGCGCGCGCCGGCGCCGAATGCCTGCGTGGCGTGCGCCGACAGTTCGCCGAGCGTGAATAGCGTGCTGATGCCGGCGGCGCGCGCCAACTCACCGATTTGCGCGTGCATCGCGGCCGCAGCGGGCCCGAGTTCGCCCATATCGCCGATCACGAGCAGTTTTTTGCCGGCCGCGCACGCGAGCACGGTTATTGCCGCGCGCATCGAATCCGGATTCGCGTTGTAAGTGTCGTCGATCAGCGTCGCGCCGTGGAGGCCGCGCTTGCGCTGCAGCCGGCCCTTGATGCCGCCAAAGCGCGCGAGCCCCGCCGCGACCGTGGTCGCCGGCACTTCGAGGGCCGTGGCTGCGGCGCTCGCCGCGAGCGCATTCTTCACATTGTGCAAACCCGGCGCCGGCACGACCGCCTGCGCGGTTCCGAATGGCGTCTTGAGAACGATCTCGCTGTCGAGTTCGCGGATCCGATAAGTAGCGGTCACCGCGGCCTTCGCTTCAAGTGCGAACTCGAGTTGCCGTGCGCTCGCCGCCGACGCCCGCCACAGCGGTGCGTAGGGGTCGTCGGCGTTGATCACCGCGGTGCCGCCGGGCCTGAGTCCCTCGAAAATCTCGCCCTTGGCGCGTGCGATCGCCTCGGCGGAACCGAGGTTCTCCATGTGCGCGACACCCGCGTTGTTGATCACCGCCACCGACGGCTCCGCCATGCGCGTGATGTAACTGATCTCGCCGGCGTGATTCATGCCCATTTCGATGACCGCGTAGCGATGTTCGCTGCGCAGTTCGAGCAGCGTCAGCGGCACGCCGATGTGATTGTTGAGATTGCCGCGCGTCGCCAGCACGCCGGCGGCGGGGTCGTCGCCGCGCGCGTCGGCATTCACAGCTTCGCGCAATATCGACGCGAGCATCTCCTTGACGGTGGTCTTGCCGTTGCTGCCTGTCACTGCGATGAGCGGAATATCGAATTGCCGCCGCCAGTAATTGCCGAGACGGCCAAGCGCCTGCGTCGTGTCGTCGACCACGATTTGCGGAAGATCGACGTCGCCCGGCTGCTCCACGAGCAGTCCCGCCGCGCCGGCGGCTGCCGCTTGCGCGAGAAATGCATGCGCGTCATGGCGTTCACCCCGCAACGCAACGAACAGGTCGCCGGGCTTGACCGCGCGGCTATCCGTGCACACCGCGTTGAATTCCGCATCGGCGCCGGAGTACTGTGCGCCGAGCGCGCGCGCCGCTTCGGAGATTCGCATCATGCGATTCTCCTGCTCAACGCCGCGCGCGCGACGGCCGCGTCGCTGAAGGCATGCCGGACGCCGGCGATTTCCTGGTAGGTCTCGTGCCCCTTGCCGGCGACCAGCACGATGTCGCCGCGCCGCGCGCCGCGCAGCGCCAGCGCAATCGCGCGCCGGCGATCGGACTCAACTTCGCAGTCACCGCGGATGCCTTTGCGAATATCCGCAATTATTTTGAGCGGTTCCTCGCTGCGCGGATTGTCGCTGGTGATGACGATTCTGTCGGCGAACCGCGAGGCGACCGCCCCCATCAGCGGACGCTTGCCGCGATCGCGGTCGCCGCCGCAGCCGAATACGCAGACGATCCGCGCATCGCTGCCGGCGGCTGTTTCGCGCAGGCTCTTCAAAACCTGTTCAAGCGCATCGGGTGAATGCGCATAGTCGATCACGACGAGCGGCAAACGGCCGCCACCGAGTTTTTGCATGCGGCCCGGCACCGGTTTGAGCTTGCCGAGCGTCGCCACCGCGTCTTTCAGCCGGATGTCGCTGGCGAGCAGGATCGCAAGCGATCCAAGCAGGTTCGAAGCGTTATGCCGGCCGATCAGCGGGCTTCTTATCGTCGCGCGCCCCCACGGCGAACGCACATCGAACTGCATGCCAGCGGCACCCGCCGCCAGATTGCCGCCGAACACGCGCGGCAAGCGGCGCGCTTCCCTGCCGCGCGTCCCGAACCCGTAGCCGACCACGGCGAGACCGCGCCGCCGCACCTTTTGCGCGAGTTCGCCGCCAAAGTCGTCGTCGAGATTGACGATCGCGTGCGTGAGCGACTCGCATTCGAAGAGCCGCAGCTTGGTGCGGCGATAGCGTTGCATCGTCCGGTGGTAATCGAGATGGTCGCGGGTGAGGTTGGTAAATAACGCGGCATCGAACTCGACGCCCGCGACGCGTCCCTGATCGAGCCCGATCGAGGAAACTTCCATGCTGACGGCGCGCGCGCCGCGGCGTAAAAAATTCGCCAGCTGCGCGTGCAACCACACCGCATCGGGCGTGGTGTTGGCGAGCGGATGGAGCGTGCGGCGCAGGCCGTAACCGAGCGTGCCGATCACCGCAGCGCGCGTCCCGCATTGATTGAGGGCCTGGGCGATCCACTGGCTGCACGTGGTCTTGCCGTTGGTGCCGGTCACGCCGATCATCCACAGCTTCGAACTCGGTTCTCCGTTAACGCGGCTGGCGATGAGGCCCGCACGCGCGCGCAATTGCACCACCGCCAAGTTGGGAACGCGCCATTCCGGGTTCCATTGAAAGCCGCGCTTTTCCCACAGCACGGAACCCGCGCCGCGCTCGATTGCCTGCGCAATGTAGCGCCGCCCGTCCTGGGTTTCGCCGGGATAGGCGACAAATGTGTCGCCGCGTGACACGCGCCGGCTGTCCGTCGCGAGCCGCTTGATATTCAGCTGATCGAATGCGGTGAGGTTCATACTTCCTCGCGCACCTCCGGCGCGTCTGGCGGCGGCAGCACCACGTTGTTCAGCGGCGCATCGGGCTTGACTCCGAGCAGGCGCAGTGATCCGGCCATCACGCTGCTGAACACCGGTGCAGCGACCGTGCCGCCGTAGTACTGGCCGGTACCGGGCTCGTCGATCATCACCGCAACGATCAGGCGCGGGGCGGATGCCGGCGCAAAACCGATGAACGAAGACACGTATTTGTTGGGCGCGTAAGTCGCGCCGTCGAGCTTGTGCGCGGTACCGGTCTTGCCGGCCACGCGGTAGCCGGTGATTTGCGCGCGCGGGGCCGTGCCGCCAGGTTGCACAACAAGCTCGAGCATTTTGCGCACCTTCAACGCGGTGTCGGCCGAGATCACGCGTGTGGATTCGGCCGGTGCATCGAGTTTGACCACCGTTACCGGCTTGATCTCGCCATCGGTTGCAAATATGAGGTAAGCGCGCGCGAGTTGCAGCAGGCTCAGCGAGAGGCCGTGGCCATAGGCCATGGTTGCCTGCTCGATCGGCCGCCAGCTCGCGTACGCGCGCAGCTTGCCCGACACTTCGCCGGGAAATCCGGAGTGCGGTTGCGCGCCGAAACCGACTTTGCTGAACATGTCCCACATCTGCTCCGCCGGCAGCGAGAGCGCGATCTTGGCGGCGCCGACGTTGGACGATTTCTGAATGACCTGCGAAACGGTCAGCGCACCGTCCGGATGCGCGTCGTGGATCGTCGCGCTGCCGATCATGAGTTGTCCGGATCCGGTCTGGATGACGCTTTCCGGCTTGTAGGCGCCGGATTCGATAGCGGTGGCGACCGTGAACGGCTTGAGCGTCGAACCTGGCTCGAACAAGTCGGTTACCGCTCGGTTGCGCGTGCGGCGCGGTTCGAGCTTGCCGCGATTGTTCGGGTTGTACGACGGCAGGTTGGCCATCGCGAGAACTTCGCCGGTCTCAACGTCGAGCACGACTATGCCGCCCGCCTTGGCGTGATTTGCGTCAACCGCGTTCTTGAGTTCGCGGTAGGCGAGATACTGGATCTTGGCATCGACCGCCAGCGCGAGATCGCGTCCCTGCTGCGGCGCGCGCACGCTCTCGACGTCTTCGACGATGCGGCCCAGGCGGTCCTTGATCACGCGCCGGCTGCCCGCTTTGCCGGCGAGCTGGCTGTCGAACGCGAGTTCGAGCGCCTCCTGGCCCTGATCGTCGATATCGGTGAAACCGATCAGGTGTGCGAAGTACTCGCTGCCCGGATAGTAGCGGCGGTACTCGCGCTGCAGGAATATGCCGGGCACGTTGAGCTCGACGATTTTGGCGGCCTGCTCCGGCGGCAGATGGCGCTTGAGATAAACGAACTCGCGGCTGGAATCTGCGAGGTGCTTGTGGATTTCCCCGGCGTCGAGTTCGAGCAGTTGCGAAAGTCGCTTCATCTGCTCCGGCGAAATATCAACGTCCGCGGGACTCGCCCACACCGATTCGACCGGCGTCGAGATTGCCAGCGGCTCGCGGTTGCGATCGGTGATCATGCCGCGCGTCGCCGAGAGCTCGATCACGCGGCCGTAACGCGCGTCGCCCTTTTTCTGCAGGAAATCGTTGTTGAGTCCCTGCAGGTAGACCGCGCGCCCGACCAGCACGGCAAATCCGGCTAGCAGCAGCACGAGCAGTGTGCGCGACCGCCACCCCGGCAGGTTCAGTGCGCCGCCGGGTGCGGCGACCGCGCTCATTTGGCCGCCTCCGGCGCAACTACCTGCAGGCGCGACGCGGGCGGCACGTGCATCATCAGCTGGCCGCTCGCGATTTTCTCGATGCGTGCGTGCATTGCCCACGTGCTTTGCTCGAGCTGCAACTGCCCCCACTCGACCTCGAGCTGCTTCGCCAGTTCCTGCTCCTTCTGCAACTCGACGTAGAGCTTGCGCGCCTTGTTCTGCGACGTCACGACAGACAACGCACAGATGACCAGAATCGCGAGCAGGATCAGGTTCAGGCGCGCCATCACGCGGCAAACTCCGGATTGCGCTCCGCGACGCGCATTACGGCGCTGCGCGCGCGCGGATTGGCCGCGACCTCATCGTGCGAGGGGCGTTGCAGCTTGCCGACGAGGCTCAACTTCGGGTGTGGCAATTCGGCAGCGCGCAGCGGCAACCGCGCGGGCATTTGCGGCGGTTGCGACTGCTCGCGCAGGAAGCGCTTGACGATGCGGTCTTCGAGGGAGTGAAAGCTGATCACGACGAGCCGCCCTTCAGGCGCCAGTGCAGCGACGCATTGCGGCAGGACGCTCATCAACTCCTCAAGCTCCTGATTGATGTGAATCCGTAGAGCCTGAAAGGTGCGCGTCGCTGGATCCTGCCCCGGCTCGCGTGTGCGGACAGCCTTGGCCACGAGCCCGGCAAGCTCGCGTGTGGTAGTGACAGGGTGCCCCGCTCGTGCTGCAACAATCGCTGCTGCAATCTGCTTAGCAAACCGTTCTTCGCCATGGTTGCGGATGACCTCCCTTATTTCGCCTTCGTCGGCGCGCGCCAGCCATGCGGCCGCCGTTTCGCCGCGGCTTGTGTCCATGCGCATGTCGAGCGGTGCGTCGGCGCGAAAACTGAAGCCGCGTTGCGCGTCGTCGAACTGCGGCGACGACACCCCGAGGTCGAACAGGATGCCGTCGACGGCGCCAAGGCCGCGCGCCTGCAGCAGCTCGGTGAGGCCGCTGAAGCTGCTGTGTACCAATTCAAGCCGCCCGTCATCGCGCTGCCCATCGATCCCTCCATGCACCGAGATCGCCTGCGGATCGCGATCCAGTGCAATCAATCGTCCGCGCGCTCCCAACCGCCGCAAAATCTCGCGGCTGTGCCCGCCACGGCCAAACGTGCAGTCGACGTAGACGCCGTCTGCACCCACCTTCAATCCATCTACCGCCGCCTTCAGCAAAACCGGGACGTGTGAGCCGCGGCTCACAACCAGAAACCCACCACGTAGGGCGGCAGTTCGCCGTCGCCGAAGCCCCCACACAGTTCGTGCAACATGTCCCACAA
>CAZEAX010000057.1:14886-15821 GCA_964510405.1 uncultured Streptomyces sp.
GGCCACCGAATACGAGAGTTTTCGCCCCCTGTTCGCCAGCCAGCAGAACACGCTCGACACCCTGAAAACGCTCGCGCTGCTTCAGCAATCGCGCAGTAATCGCAGTTTCTGGTATGTTGTTCTGGCCGACCAGCACGACGTTCTTCGCAAGTGCGGCAAGGTTGCGCAACACCGGCGAAATCAACACGCGCCCGGCGGCATCCATCTCGATGTCTTCGGCATAACCGACGAGCAGACGCTGCAGATCGCGGATACGCGGGTTGAGACCCGACAGCGCCATCAGCTTTTGCTGAATCGGCTCCCAGTCGGGCAATGGATAGAGCAACAAACACTTGTTGGAATCGGCGGTGATGACGAGACGTCCCGCACAGCGCACAGCCAATGCGTCGCGGTAGCGTGCGGGCACCGCAAGCCGACCTTTGCTGTCCAGATTGAGATGTGCGACGCCTCGAAACACGACTCCCCCGAATAGATGCGGGAAACACCCTTATTTCCCACTTTTACCCACCAATGCCCACTATATGAAAAAGCTCACGAGCGGTCAAGCAGGAAGATTCTATTTTTTGTATTCAGGACAAAGACTTATGAGGCAAAATTCACGCGAGAGGTCAGCCGCAATCAAAGTTATGAACTATTTAACTTTTTAAAAACAATATGATAATTAGAATATTAAATGTAATACATTAACTTTGTTTTTGTGATTCAACGGGTTAGGTTTGTGCGTCAGCGTTGCGCAAACGCAACACGACAAATTGATCGGTCCGCGCAAACGATACGGAAGCGCTGTCGTTGCCGACCGTTAACCAGTCAGCGGCGGCGATTCGACAGCAGACCGCGAACAACGATGCAATTTCGGCGGCTGAAGAGCCGGCCGGCAAGCACCGTCAAAAATATTTCCGCATGCCGTGAAATTGCACCGCGCTCTGTTGCGATCG
>CAZEAX010000058.1:0-15674 GCA_964510405.1 uncultured Streptomyces sp.
ACACCCATCACCGTGCGCACGTGCTTGCCCGCGTCGCCGAGCACTTCGAACATCAGGTCCGAGCAGCCGTCGAGCACTTTCGGAAATTCGTAGAAATCGGGCGCGGCGCTGATATAGCCGCAAACGCGCACGGCTTTCACAACGCGCGACCAATCGCCTTGGCACGCGGCTTTGACCTGGGCGAGCACGTTGATCGCGCATAACCGCGCGGCGGCATGCGCATCCTGTGGCGTGACTTCCTTGCCGACGCGGCCGACGTAGTCGTACTTACCGTCGCGTATCGGCGCCTGGCCCGCGATCCATAACTGGTTGCCGGTGATCGTCCACGGCAGGTAATTCGCGGCGGGTGTGGGAGCCACGGGGAGGGTGATGTTGAGTGCGGTGAGGCGTTCTTCTACATTCATACGTCAGCCTTTTATCTCGGAAGCATTGGCTACGGCCCTGCGAAGCGCCCCCACCCTGGCCCTCCCCCGCAAGCGGAGGAGGGGGACTAGATAGTTTTTCGCCTTACCCTTTACCCCTCACCGCTTACCCTTTTACAGCCGCGAGCGTTTTCGCTTCGCGCGCTTTGATCGCGTCGTAGCGCTTGATGAGTTTTTGCGCACGCACAATGATGGGAATGTCGATCATCTTGCCGTCGAGCGACCACGAGCCGCGGCCGGAGGCGGCGGCTTCCTTGTCGAGCTTGATGATCTTGCGCGCGAACTCGACTTCGTCGTTGGTCGGCGTGTATTCCTCGTTGACGATGGTGACCTGGCCCGGGTGGATGCAGCCGGCGCCCATGAAACCGAAATCGCGCGAGCGGCGCACCATCTTGCGGAACTTGTCCCAGTCGCCGAAGCCCGCGACGCTGTCGATGAAGCCGATCGGCATGACGCCCGCGGAATTGGCGGCGAAGACCATGTGCTGCTTGGGATAGAACAGTGCTTCGCCGGTCGGCTGCATGTTGTTGTCGAGCGCGAAGTCCTCGCCGCCGATGCAGGTCGCCACGATGCGCGGACTTGCGCGCACGATTTCATGAATGCGGAAGAACGCGTCGGCGGTTTCCACCATCGCGATGAATTTGGTGTGACCCGCCGGCATGCCGCGCTTTTCTTCGAGCTCGGTCACCAGCTCGTCGAGCAGCCTGATGTGTGAGGCGCTGTCGACCTTGGTGCACGCGATCGCGTCGACGTCGGGGCAGATCGAATGCTCGAGATCGCGCACCGCGAGCGACAGCGGACGGTTGATGCGCACGACGACGTCGGCGCCGGCGCGGCGCACTTTTTTCGCCGCCGCTTCGACCAGCGTGCGCGCCTTGTCTTTTTCGGAGGGCGGCACGCTGTCTTCGACGTCGAGCTGGATCACGTCGGCGCCGCGCGTGTGCGCCTTGTCGACGTACTTGTCGACGTTGACCGGCACGTACATGAGCGAGCGCCAGACGGGTAGTTCGCGATCGGTTGTCATTCGTCTTCCTTGGTGGTTTTTGATTGTCCTTCGCATACGATGCCTGCGGCTACGAGCTTCGCGTATGCCGCGTCGTCGATACCCAGTTCGGCGAGCAGCGCGCGATTGTGTTCGCCGATCTGCGGTGCCGGCGTGCGGATCGCGCCCGGCGTGCCTGACATCCGCGGCACGACGTGATGCATCGGGAATTGCTCCATGTCGGGATCGGGATAGTCGGCGATGAGTTCGCGTTCGATCACGTGCGGGTCCTCGACGATTTGCGCGACGTCATAGATCGGCCCGATCGTCACTTCGGCTTGTTCGAAGAACGCGACGTTCTCGGCCTGGGTGCGCTGCGCGACGAACGCGCCGATGATGGCGTCGAGTTCCTCGGCGTGCTTCACGCGCTCGGCGTTGATCTTGTAGCGCGGATTGTCGATGAGGTCGGGCCGGCCGATGGAGCGGAACAGTCGCTCCGCCATTTTCTGGATCGATGCCGACAGCCCGACGTATTTGCCGTCTTTGCACAGGTAGACATTGCGCGGGCAGGAATTGGTCGAGCGGCTGCCGGTGCGCGGTTTCAATTTATTCGTCAAACGGAAATTCGCGGCCTGCGGGCCGAGCACCGCGAACACCGGATCGAGCAGCGGCAGATCGATGACCTGGCCCTTGCCGCCGTTCATCTCGACTTCGCGCAGCGCGATCATCACCGCGGTCGAGCCGTAGAGCCCGGCGTACGCGTCCGCCATGTACATAGGCGGCAGCACCGGCTCGCGATCCGCAAAGCCGTTGATCGCCGCGAAGCCCGACATGCCTTCGACCAGCGTGCCGAAGCCCGGCCGCCGCTTGTACGGTCCCGTCTGGCCCCACCCGGAAATGCGCACGATGATGAGCTTGGGATTTTTCGCGAGCAGCACGTCGGGAGCCAGGCCCATTTCTTCGAGCGTGCCGGGACGAAAGCTTTCGACGAAGACCGCCGCCTTCGGCAGCATCTTGAGCAGGAGGTCGCGCGCTTCGGGCTTGCGCAATTCGAGACCGAGGCTTTTCTTGTTGCGTGCGTAAATTTTCCAGTTGGTCGCCACACCGTTGGTCTGCCACGCGCGCAGCGTGTCGCCGGCCGGCGGTTCGATTTTGATGACTTCGGCGCCGAAATCGCCGAGCACTTGCGTGAGCGTATTGCCGGCGACGAGGCGCGACATGTCGAGGATGCGCACGCCGTCGAGCGCGCCTTTGGCCCCGGGCTGAAACGATTTTTTGCGCAGCGCGCTTTTCATTCGGGTGTGATGTTCGCGGTCTTGACGACTTTGGTCCACTTCGCGATTTCGTTTTTCACTATCGTGTTGAAGCCGTCGGGCGTGGTCGGTGCGCCGACGGCGCCGAAATCGGCGAAACGTTTTTTCATATCGTCGGTCGTCATCGTCTTGTGGATTTCGGCGTTGAGGCGATCGATGATCGGCTTTGGGGTTTTGGACGCGACAAACACGCCCCACCACAAATCGTTGTCGTAGCCGGGCAGCGTTTCGGCGATCGCCGGCAGGTTCGGCAAAAACGACGAGCGTTGCGGGCTGCTGACGCCGATGGCGCGCAGGCGTCCCGATTGCATTTGCGCTTCGACCGCCGTCAGGCTCACCAGCAGCACCTGCACCTGGCCCGCCATCAAGTCCGTGATCGCCGGGGCCATGCCCTTGTGCGGCACGTGCACCATGTCGATTTTGGCCATCGACTTGAACACTTCCATCCCGAAGTGATTGATGCCGCCGATTCCCGATGACGTGTAGTTGAGCTGGCCCGGCCGGGCGCGCGCGATCGCGATAAGTTCTTTCACATTTTTCGCGGGTACCGACGGATGCACGACCAGCACCATCGGCCCGCGCGCGACCATCGTGACGCCGGTCAAATCGTTGACCGGATCGAACGGCAGTTTCGCCATCAGCGCTACACCCGTGGTGTAGGTGGTGGACGTTATATAGAGCGTATGGCCGTCGGGCGGCGCTTTCGCCGTGAGGTCCGCGGCGATCATCTGCGAGGCGCCGGGCCGGTTGTCGACGATCACCGGCTGGCCGAGCGCTTCCGACAGACGCTGGCTGATCGCGCGCGCGAAAATATCGTTGCTGCCGCCGGCCGGCGCGCCGACCAGAAAGCGGATCGGCTTTGTCGGATAAGCCGGTTGCGCGCTTGCCGGTGCGGCGATCAGCAATGCCGCCGGGGCGACGAATACCAAACGCAAAATAGTTTGCATTGCGGGTCCTCAGACTTTCCGGAATCAGGGCGCGAGCGGGGAGGCCGAAAACATAACAGCATTCATGCAGGGGTGCAATCCGCGCCTCCCGCGCAATCGCCGCGTGCGTTAAAATAGCGCTCGTCACGGCGTCCCCGCATATTTGTGTCCGTGCGGTGCACGCATTCTCCCATCCCGACCGAGGAGCACCATCATGACCGATCTTTCTTCAGGCACGCCGTCGCTCGTTTCCGCGGGCGCGCGCTTTCGCGCCGCCGTCGCCGCCGAAAAACCGCTGCAGATCGCGGGCACCATCAACGCTTACCACGCGCGCATGGCCGAGCGCGTCGGCTTCAAGGCGATTTATCTGTCGGGCGGCGGCGTTGCCGCGGGCTCGCTGGGTCTGCCCGATCTCGGCATCAGCAATCTCGACGACGTGCTGACCGATATCCGCCGCATCACCGACGTGTGTTCGCTGCCGCTCCTGGTCGACGTCGACACCGGTTTCGGCTCGAGCGCGTTCAACGTCGCGCGCACCGTCAAGTCGCTGATCAAGTTCGGCGCGGGCGCCATGCATATCGAAGACCAGGTCGGCGCGAAACGCTGCGGCCATCGCCCCAACAAGGAACTCGTGACGCAGCAGGAAATGGTTGACCGCATCAAAGCGGCGGCCGATGCGAAGACCGACCGCGAATTCGTGGTGATGGCGCGCACCGACGCGCTGGCGGTGGAAGGCCTGCAGGCCGCGATCGATCGCGCGTGCGCGTGCGTCGAAGCGGGTGCCGACATGATTTTTCCGGAAGCGATCACCGAATTGTCGATGTACAAGAAATTCGCCGATGCGGTGAAAGTGCCCATCCTCGCCAACATCACCGAATTTGGCGCGACACCGCTCTTCACCACCGAAGAACTGAAAAGCGCGAATGTCGCGATGGCCTTGTATCCGCTCTCCGCATTCCGCGCGATGAACGCTGCGGCGTTGAAGGTGTTCCAGGCGCTGCGCAAGGAAGGCACGCAGAAGAACGTCGTCGACACGATGCAAACGCGCAACGACCTTTACGATTACCTGGGCTATCACGCATACGAGCAGAAGCTCGACAGCCTGTTCGCGGCCGGCAAGAAAAAGTAAACGCCCGGCATAGAGGCGCAAGGGGGAGGGCTGCGTGACGGGAATGCTGTTGTCGAAATCGTTCGTCGAGAAATATGGCAGGCAACTCGACGAAGTCGTGCAGCGCGTGAAACTCAAGCCGGATATTCTGCACCTGCCCGACGATCCGCAGGCGCGCCTCTCGCAGGCCGACTGCGATCGCATCGAAGTGACGATGCAGTCACGCGACATCCGTTTTTCGGACCACTTCAAGAGCTTCGGCGACGCGGTGATCGCGGCGAAGAACCTCAAGTGGGCGCATTTTCACAGCACCGCAATCGAGCAGCACGTATTCGTCGCGCCGCTGCTTGAGCGCGGCGTGAAGCTCACGACTTCGGCGGGCACGAACAGCGAACCCGTCGTGCACACTGCGCTGGCCGGATTCCTGATGCTCGCGCGCAGGTTTCCGCGCTGGGTCGACGCGCAACGCCGCCACGCGTGGGAACCGATGCGCGGCGCCGAGGTGCCTGTGGATTTGCGCGGCCAGACGGTGGCGGTGGTGGGCCTCGGCAACATCGGCATGCCCATCGCGCGCTTCTGCCAGGCGCTCGGCATGCACGTGATCGGCATCCGCCGCACGCCGAAGCGTGCGGACGATCCCGTGGACGAAATTCATCCGCTGGCCGCACTTGGAGACGTGCTCGCGCGTTGCCAGTGGGTAATTCTCGCGTGCCCGTACACCAAAGAGACGCACCACATCATCAATGCCGCCACGCTCGCCAGACTGCCGCGCGGCGCGGCGCTCATCAACGTTGCACGCGGCCGCGTCTGTGATGAGCCCGCATTGATCGAAGCGCTCAAAAGCGGCCAGCTCGGCTGCGCGTACTTGGACGTATTCGAAAAAGAACCGCTGCCCGTGGAATCGCCGCTGTGGGACTTGCCGAACGCGATACTGACGCCGCATACCGCCGCGGTATCGGCGGGCAACGAGCGCCGCGCCGCGGAGATGTTTTTGGTCAATCTCGAGAAGTGGGCGCGCGGCGAACCGCTGCTCAACCCGCACACCGCCTAGACGGGGGCAATAGCCTTTTCGCGCCCTAGAGGGGCTGGTGCAGCCAGTGCGGCTATAATATAGCCCCTTGATTCAGGCGCTTGGCCACCATGCAGCTTTTTGCGTTCGGCATCAACCACCAGACCGCGCCGCTTGCGTTGCGCGAGCAGGTGGTTATTAACGCCGAAAATCTGGTGCAGGCGCTGCGCGATCTGGTCGACCGCAACCCGGTCAAGGAAGCCGCGATCATTTCGACGTGCAACCGCACCGAGGTGTATTGCGATACCGCCGAGCCGCGGCAGGCCCTGCGCTGGCTCGCCGACTATCACAAGCTGAAAGCTCAGCACCTCGATCCTTACGTATACCAGTTGCCGCGCGAGCATGCGGTCAAGCACGCATTCCGCGTCGCGAGCGGGCTCGACTCGATGGTGCTGGGCGAGCCGCAGATTCTCGGCCAGTTCAAGGACGCGGTGCGCAGCGCGGAACAGGCCGGTACGCTCGGTCTGCTGCTGAACAAACTTTTCCAGCGCACGTTCTCGGTGGCGAAAGCCGTTCGTTCGGAGACGGACATCGGCGCCAGTACCGTGTCGATGGCGTCCGCGGCCGTTCGGTTTGCCGAGCGCATCTACCCGAGCATCGCCGAACAAAGCGCGCTGTTCATCGGCGCGGGCGAGATGATCGAATTGACGGCGACGCATTTCGGCGCGCGCCACCCGAAGCACATGACTTTCGCGAACCGCACGGTCGAACGCGCGCAGCAACTCGCCGAACGCTTCCGCGGCCGCGCGATCAGCCTGAACGATCTGCCGTCGCAGCTCGCAGTCCACGACATCATCGTGTCGTGCACCGCGAGCATGCTGCCCATCATCGGCAAGGGGTTGATCGAAAGCGCCTTGCGCGTACGCAAGCACCGGCCTTTGCTGATCGTCGATCTGGCGGTGCCGCGCGACGTTGAAGCCGAAGTGGGCGCGCTTGACGACGTGTTTATGTGCACGGTGGACGATCTCGGCAGGATGGCGCGCGAGGGGCTCGACAAGCGCGAGTCGGCGGTGGCGCAGGCCGAGGCCATCATCGAAACCCAGGTCGGCGATTTCATGCAGTGGCTCGACAACCGGGAACTCGTGCCGACCATCCGGGCGCTGCGCGACGACGCCGAGCGCGCGCGCCGCCATGAAGTCGAACGCGCGGTGCGCCAGCTCGCACGCGGCGACAACGCGCAGCAGGTGCTCGAGCACCTCTCCCATTCGCTGACCAACAAGTTCCTGCACGCACCGACGCATGCCCTCAATCACGCCAACGACGACGATCGCGAACAACTCGTGAGCATGTTAAGGCGGCTCTTCCAGCTGAAACAATCCGAATGAAGGAAAGCATCGCCGCCAAGCTGCAGCAACTGACGTTGCGGCTTGAAGAGTTGAACGGGTTGTTGAGTTCGGAACATGCGACCGACAGCATGGACAATTACCGCAAGCTCACGCGCGAGCACTCGGAAATTACGCCGGTCGTGGAGCTCTACAAGTCTTACCGCCGCAGCGAGGACGATATGCGTGCCGCGGAGGAAATGGCGGCCGATCCTGCCATGCGAGAGTTCGCCGAGGAGGAGATCAAGGAGGCGCGCGCGCGGCTCGACAAGCTCGAGGCGGACCTGCAAAAAGAGCTGCTTCCGAAGGACCCCAACGACGAGCGCAATATTTTTCTTGAAATCCGCGCCGGCACGGGCGGCGACGAATCGGCGTTGTTCTCGGCGGACCTCTTTCGCATGTACACGCGCTACGCCGAGCGCAAGAAATGGCAGGTCGAGATCATGTCGCAAAGCCAGAGCGAACTCGGCGGCTACAAGGAAGTGATCGCGCGCATCGCCGGGCAGGGCGCGTATTCCAAGCTCAAGTTTGAATCGGGCGGCCATCGCGTGCAGCGCGTGCCCACGACCGAGACGCAGGGGCGCATCCATACGTCCGCCTGCACGGTGGCGGTGTTGCCGGAAGTCGATGCGGTGGCGGACGTCGTGCTGAACCCGGCCGAAATGCGCATCGACACTTTTCGTTCATCCGGTGCGGGCGGCCAGCACATCAACAAGACCGATTCCGCGATCCGCATCACGCACTTGCCCACCGGCATCGTGGTCGAATGCCAGGACGACCGCTCGCAGCACAAGAACAAGGCGCGCGCGCTCGCCGTGCTCGCCGCGCGCATCAAGGACCAGCAGGTGCGCGAGCAGAATCAGAAAACCGCCGCCACGCGCAAGTCCCTGATCGGCAGCGGCGACCGTTCCGAGCGCATCCGCACCTACAATTTCCCGCAGGGCCGCGTCACCGATCACCGCATCAACCTCACGCTCTACAAGATCGCTTCCATCATGGATGGCGATCTCGACGAATTGACCGGCGCGTTGAGTTCCGAGCACCAGGCCGAGCAGTTGGCGGCGCTGGGCGAAGAGACTCAACCAGCCTGATCTGCAGTTTCGACGGTTTCCTGATGCAACCGACAATTGCGCAGGCGCTCGCGGGCGCGCGACTCGACGCCGTTGATGCGCGCGTACTGTTGCGCCATGCGTGCGGCGTTGACGAGGCTTATCTGGTTGCGCATGCTAATGAAGTGCTAAGTGCCACGCACGGCGCGGCGTATGCGGCGTTCGTTGCGCGCCGCGCCGCCGGCGAGCCGGTTGCCTATATCGTCGGCACGCGCGAATTTTTCAGTCTCGAATTCAAGGTGACGCCGGCCGTATTGATACCGCGGCCGGAAACCGAATTGCTGGTCGAGATCGCGCTCGAGCGGATAGGTCTCGATAGCGTGCGCAGCGTGCTCGATCTCGGCACCGGCAGCGGTTGCATAGCCATTACGATCGCGAAGCACCGGCCGCGAGCACGGGTCGTGGCGGTCGATCGCAGCGCTGCGGCGCTCGCGGTGGCGCGGGAGAACTCGGTTTGCCATGGAACATCCAATGTTGAACTGATGCAAAGCGACTGGTTTGCCGCGCTCGGCGACCGGCGCTTCGATCTGATCGTCGCCAATCCGCCGTACATCGCTACTGACGATCCGCATTTACGAAGCGGGGACCTGCGTGCGGAGCCGATCGACGCTCTGGCGGCAGGCACCGATGGGCTCGATTGCATCCGTACTATCGTGGCGGCGGCGCCGCGCCATTTGAACTACGGCGGAACGCTCGCGTTCGAGCAGGGTTACGATCAGGCGCCACGCTGTCGCGAGTTACTTTCGGCGGCGGGACTTGAAGAAGTATTTTCGCGTAACGATATAGCGGGCATTGCACGTGTCAGCGGCGGCATATATCGCGGGCGGTCTTGACGCCGGCACGGGCGAGCCTGTAAAATACCATATCAATTCACTCAAGTATTCAGGAGTTACGAATGAGCGTTCAGGAAGTTATCAAAGAACAAGTGACCAAGAACCCGGTCGTGCTGTACATGAAGGGTTCGCCGGATTTTCCGCAGTGCGGCTTTTCCGCCAACGTGGTCGGCATATTGCGCGCGTGCGGCGTCGAGAATTTCTTCTCGGTCAACGTGCTCGAGAATCCGGACATCCGCCAGGGCATCAAGGAATACGCGAACTGGCCGACCATTCCGCAGTTGTACGTGAACGGCGAATTCGTCGGCGGCTCGGACATCCTGCGCGAAATGTACGAAAGCGGCGAACTGAAGAAAGTCCTGCAGAAATAAACGCCGTGTAAGGATCAAAAAAGGGAGCCGCGGCTCCCTTTTTTATTTTGCACGATACGTCGTCCGCTTAGCCGCGCCAGTAGTGATAAACGTATTGCGCCAGCAGTGAAAACGCGATCAGCGCAAGCGCGCGCTTGACCCAGCGGCGGAACATGACGGCGTCGATGCGGTTGCGCACGCGCGCCCCGGCAACGCCGGCCGCGACGGCGACGGCGCAAAAAGGCAGCGTCGCGATCCATTGCGCGGATGACACGCCGCCGTGCAGCGTCAGCACGGCGAACTGCGTCGACTTGCCGACGAGAAAACAGATCTGCATCGCCTGCACCATCATCGCAGGACCCAGGCCGAGCGCCAGGTAATAAATGATGAGCGGCGGTGCCGCGACGTTTGCAGTCCCTTCGAAGAGGCCCGCGGCCACGCCGGCAAGAGGGGCGAACGCCTTCTCGTGCCGCTTCAGGAGCGGCCACTCGCCGCGCGAAATGCGATCGAGGTTCAGGTACACGATGATGATCAGCGCGAGCAACAGCTGGTACGGCGCGTTCGGGGCGGCGACGAAAATCCAGGTGCCCGCGAGCGCGCCCGCCGTGGCATAAGCCGGCATCAGCCAGAAGCGCTTCAGCGTTGCCTTCAAAGGGCCGCTGGTGACCAGCGTAATCGCGACGGTCGCAAGCGTGGGCAGCAGCACGGTGATGATCGCGGTGCGCATGTCGACCAGCATCGCGACCATCGGCGTTGCGATGAACGGAAAGCCGAAGCCGAGCGCGCCCTGGATAAAACCCGACAAGGCGACGGCCAGAGTCAGCCACACGATCAAGGCTGCAGGCAGCGTGTCAATGGCAGTCATCGATATCCTGTTGGGCAGCTTGTCGCAATGGCGCGAATCGGCATAAAAGCGTGAGACCGGATTCTAACCTGCGCGCTTGACGCGCCCGGCGGCAGGCGAAGGCTGCGAACGCTAGACACTCGCCATACCCCATGTAATACTGGCTTGGCGATATGCGTTTTGCATATCGTGCATCTCGAGCAACCGCAGGTGTCGAACCGGACACGGCAGCGCAGACTGCCGGCCGGTCTAAAAAATCATCCACGGAGGGGAGGGAAATCACATGTCTACGCAGCCGCAGGACGCCAATCTGCGCCGGGTCATTCTGTCGAGTCTGATCGGCGCCACGATCGAGTGGTACGATTTCTTTCTGTACGGGGTCGTCGCCGGGATCGTCTTCAACAAGCTGTATTTTCCGACCAGCGATCCGCTGATATCGACGTTGCTTGCTTATACGACGTTCGCGGTCGGTTTCGTGACCCGCCCTTTGGGGGGCGTCATTTTCGGGCATTTTGGCGACAAGATCGGCCGCAAGAGCGTGCTGGTGATCACGCTCATGATCATGGGTGTGGCCACTTTTCTGATCGGGCTGATTCCCACTTACGAGCAAATCGGCGTGTGGGCGCCGATCCTGCTGCTCGTCATGCGCATTTTCCAGGGCATCGGGCTGGGCGGCGAATGGGGCGGCGCGGTGCTGATGGCATTCGAATACGCGCCCGAGAACAAGCGCGGACTGTACGCGAGCATTCCGCAGATCGGACTGGCGATAGGGTTGTGCCTGGCTTCGGGGTTTGTCGCGTTGCTGTCGCAACTGCACGAGGCGCAGTTCATGGCCTGGGGCTGGCGCGTCGCATTCCTCGTGAGCGTCGTGCTGGTCGCCGTGGGCCTGTATATCCGGTTGCGCATCCTGGAGACGCCAGAATTCATCCGCGTTAAAGAAGCGGGACAGGAAGCGAAGGTGCCGTTCGTCGACATGATCCGCCAGTATCCGAAAAACGTCCTGCTCGGGATGGGGGCGCGCTACATCGACGGCGTGTTTTTCAATGTGCTCGCGGTGTTCTCGATCGGCTACCTCGCCAACACGATGAAAATTCCGCGCCAGACGGCGCTGTTCGGCGTCACGCTGGCGGCGTTGACGATGATCGTGACGATCCCGCTGTTCGGCATGCTGTCCGATCGCATCGGCCGGCGCAAAGTCTACGCGGTCGGCTCGCTCGTCACCGCATCATCGATCTACTGGCTGTTCTCGATCGCGGCCCCGGGTGTGGACACGACCACGCTATGGCTGTCGATGGTGATTCCGTTCGGAATTTTCTACGCGGCCGTCTATGGGCCCGAGGCCGCATTGTTTTCGGAACTGTTCGATCCGCGCGTGCGCTATACCGGCATTTCATTCGTGTATCAGTTCTCCGGCATATTCGCGAGCGGCATCACGCCCATCATCGCGACCGCCCTGCTCGCCAAGGGCAACGGCGAGCCGTGGTTGATATGCGCTTACGTCGTGTTCGCGGGCGTGGTGAGCGCGGTATGCGCGATGGCCGCGCGGCCGGTGGTACCGCAGAAGCTGACGTAGCACCTCATTGGTTGATTCGGGGGTAAAGTTCGGCGAGAGATGTACCGGATCGACTAAATGAAGACGTACGATTACATCATCGTCGGCGCGGGCTCGGCGGGCTGCGTGCTGGCCAACCGCCTGAGCGCGAACGGCCGTTATTCGGTACTGCTGCTCGAAGCGGGACCGCGCGACAACTATCTGTGGATCCACCTGCCGATCGGGTATGCGAAGACGATGTTTCATCCCGTCTACAACTGGGGCTTTCATACCGAGCCCGAGCCCGCGATGAACAACCGCCAGATCTACTGGCCGCGCGGACGCGGACTAGGCGGCTCGAGCTCGATCAACGGCTTGATTTACGTGCGCGGGCAGCCGCAGGACTACGATCGCTGGGCGGCGCTCGGCAACGCCGGTTGGGGCTGGAACGACGTATTGCCGTACTTCATCAAATGCGAAGGCAATTCGCGCGGCGCGAGTGCTTATCACGGCGGCGACGGACCGCTCGCGTGTTCCGACATACGCGAGCGGCATCCGCTGATGGACGCGATCATCGACGGCGCCGGCGAGCTGGGCGTGCCGCGCAACGACGACTTCAACGGCGCGCAGCAGGAGGGCGCCGGTTATTACCAGTTGTTCACGCGCAACGGCTGGCGCTGCTCGACCGCGGTCGGTTATCTGAAGCCGGCCCGCAAGCGCGCCAATTTGCGGGTAGAGACCGAAGCGCACGCGACCTCGCTCGTCATGAGCGGCGCGCGCGCTACCGGCGTGCGCTACCGCCAGCACGGTATCGACCACGAAGCGTGCGCGGCACGCGAAGTGTTGCTCGCCGCGGGCGCGCTGCAAAGCCCGCAACTGCTGCAACTGTCCGGCATCGGCCGCGCGTCGTTTCTGCAATCGCACGGCATCCCGGTCGTGCATGATCTGCCGGGCGTCGGCGAGAATCTGCAGGACCATTTGCAGGCGCGCATCATGTACAAAGTCAGGCGCCCGATTACGATCAACGACGATTTGCGCAGCCCGTGGGGCCGCTTCAAGATGGGCTGGCAGTGGCTCGCGAAACGCAGCGGCCCGCTCGCGATCGGCATCAACTACGGCGGCATGTTCGCGCGCGCGCTGCCGGACGCGGCGACACCCGACATCCAGTTTCATTTTGCCGCGCTGTCGGCCGAAATGGCGGGGGCGCCGACCCACCCGTGGCCGGGCTGCACCTTTTCGGTGTGCCAATTGCGGCCCAGCTCGCGCGGTACCGTGTTGATCAAATCGCGCGATCCATTGGCGGCGCCGGCCATGCGCCCGAATTATCTGTCGACCGAAATCGACTGCCGCACGATGATCGAGGGCGTGCGCGTTGCACGCAAGCTCGCGCGCACGCAGGCGCTGGCGGATCTCATCGGAGACGAATACCGGCCCGGCGACAGTGTAGACAGCGACGACGAAGTGCTCGAGTTCGTGCGCAACTACGGGGCGACCATCTTTCATCCGGTCGGCACCTGCCGCATGGGCGGGGATCCGCAGTCGGTGGTGGATGCGCGGCTCAATGTGCGCGGCGTCGCAGGCCTGCGAGTAGTCGATGCTTCGATCATGCCGACGCTCGTTTCGGGCAATACCAATGCGCCGGTCGTCATGATCGCCGAGAAAGCGGCCGACCTGATTTTAGAGGATGCCGTCCGCAGTTAGGACGATGACATTTGTCATGCCATGGGGATTCAACTACGATGAACCCTCTCGCCGGTTGGCGCATTCCAACCATCATCCAGGAGGAACGCCGTCATGAGCGACTCGAATCCGTATCAGCCACCCGGTTCACCCGCGGCGCCCGCCGCGCCGGCATCTGCACCCGCGGCCGCGTCTTCGGCTTCAGCGCGCGCGGTCGACGCCGGACGCGGCTGGGAATGGATCGCCGAAGGCTTTGCGCTGTTCAAAAAACAACCCGGCAACTGGATCTTGATCCTGATCGTATTCGTCGTATGCGCGGCCGCGATACACATCGTGCCGGTCATCGGTTCGCTCGCCGGCATGCTGCTTACGCAGGTTTTCATGGGCGGGTTGATGCTCGGCTGCCGCGCGCTGGATCGCAGCGAGAGCCTCGAGGTCGGACACCTGTTCGCGGGGTTCAAGCAGAATACCGGCGATCTCGTCGTGCTCGGCGTGTTGACGATGGTCGGCTGGATCATTGCGTGCATACCGGCGATAGCGATAGTCGGCGGCGGCGCGTTCATGGCGATGATGATGGGCGGCAATCCCGCGATGCATTTCGGCGCCATGGGATTGTCCGTGCTGCTTGCGATCCTGGTGACGCTTGCGCTGGCGTTGCCGCTCTACATGGCGCTGTGGTTTGCGCCGTCGCTGATCGTGTTCAACAATCTGAAACCGGTCGACGCGATGATGGCGAGTTTCTACGCGTGCCTGAAGAACATCGTGCCGTTTCTGCTCTACGGCGTCATCATGCTGGTCCTGTGTTTCATCGCCGCCATTCCGCTCGCGCTCGGTTTTCTCGTGCTGGGGCCGGTCGCGATCGCGTCGATCTATGCCGGTTATAAAGACGTATTTACCGCGGACTGACCGCGCCGGAGGGGTTCATGGGTTGTTGCCACCATTATTTTGCGCCGATCGCCGACGGCGACAGCGCGTTCACCATCGATGCGTCGACGCTGACTTTCGGCGCCGGCTGTCTGCGGGAAGCCGGCGACCAGGCGCGTGCGCTCGGCATGAAGCGCGTCGCGATATACACCGACGCCGGCGTGAAAAAACTGCCGCCGCTCGGCACGGTCACCGGTTCGCTCAAGGCTGCCGGCATCGACTACGCGATTTACGATGAAGTGCGGGTCGAGCCGACGGACGAGTCGTTCAAGGCGGCGGCACGCTTTGCCATCGACGGCAAGTTCGACGGATTTTTTTCAGTCGGCGGCGGTTCGGTCATCGATACGTGCAAGGCGGCGAACCTGTATTCGACGTATCCCGCCGATTTTCTGACTTATGTGAATGCGCCGATCGGCGGCGGCCAGCCGATACCGGGGCCATTGAAGCCGCACATCGCATGTCCGACCACGTCCGGCACCGGCTCGGAAGCAACCGGCATCGCGATATTCGATTTGCTCGCGATGAAAGCGAAGACCGGCATCCAGTCGCGCCTCCTGAAGCCGACCACCGGGCTCATCGATCCCGAAGTCACGCGCACGCTGCCGTCGACGATCGTCGCGTCGACCGGCTTCGACGCGATGTCGCACGCGCTCGAAACGCTGACCGACATATCGTATGCGCAGCGCGCGCGGCCCGCGCGTGCCAGCGCGCGTCCGCCGTCGCAGGGCGCGAACCCGTTCAGCGACATGGTCGCGTTCGAGGCGCTGAGCCTCGTCGGCAAGTATCTCGTGCGCGCGGTCAACGATCCCGCCGACGCCGAAGCGCGTGCCGAAATGATGTATGCCGCAACGTTGGCCGGTATCGCGTTCGGCAACGCCGGCTGCCATCTGCCGCACGGCATGTCGTACGCGGTGTCGGGCCTCGTGCATGAATATCGCGCGCCGCATTATCCGCAGGAGGTGCCGTTCGTGCCGCACGGCATGTCGGTGGTGCTCAACGCGCCGTCGGTCTATCGCTTCACGGCGAGCGCGTGCCCCGACCGGCATCTCGACGCGGCCCAGCGCCTGGGCGCGGACCTGCGCGGCGCGACACCCGCCGACGCCGGCGAAGTGCTCGCCGGGCAGATCATCAAGTTCATGCAGGCGACGCGCTTTCCCGGCGGCCTGGGCTCGATCGGTTTTTCCGAGCGTGATCTCGAAGCGCTCGTCGACGGCGCATGGCCGCAACAACGCGTGATCAAGAATGCGCCGCGCGAGGTGAG
>CAZEAX010000059.1:0-15578 GCA_964510405.1 uncultured Streptomyces sp.
GGCAAGGTACCACTGCACCGTTTTTCGTATACCCCCGGCAAATATCTCGGCAGGCTGCCAGCCAAGTTCGGTGCGAAGCTTCGTTGTATCGAGCGCGTACCGCCGGTCGTGGCCCGGCCGATCGGGCACAAATTCGATCAGCCGGGCGTGGGGCGCCGCCGCCGGCGCCAATTCATCAAGTATCGAGCAAATGGTGCGCACGACTTCAAGATTGCTTTTTTCGGCGTTGCCGCCGATGTTGTAAGTTTCGCCAATGCGGCCCTTTTTCAACACCAGGCGCAGTGCTGCGCAGTGATCCGTCACGTAGAGCCAGTCGCGGACATTGAGACCGTCGCCATATAGCGGCAGTTTTTTACCCGCACGGGCATTCATGATCATCAGCGGAATCAACTTCTCGGGGAACTGGTAAGGACCATAGTTGTTCGAGCAGTTGGTGATGATGGCCGGAAACCGATAGGTCAGATGATAGGCGCGAACGAGATGATCGGACGCCGCTTTCGATGCGGAGTAAGGGCTGCTTGGCGCATAAGACGTGGATTCCGCCGCCGGCGGTTGGTCGGCGGCGAGCGAACCGTAAACCTCGTCCGTCGACACGTGCACGAAACGAAATTGCGCGCTTTCCTCAGGCGGAATTTCTTCGAGGTAGGCGCGCGTTGCCTCGAGCAGGTTGAAAGTGCCGACGATATTCGTCTGGACGAACTCGCCGGGGCCGAGAATCGAGCGATCGACGTGGCTTTCCGCGGCGAAGTGCACGACCGCCCGCGGCTTATGCCGGCGCAGCAGCGATTCGACCAGCGGCCGGTTGTTGATATCACCGTGCGCGAACACATAGCGCGCATCGCCGCCGATCGACGCCAGGTTGTCGGGATTGCCGGCGTAAGTGAGCTTGTCGAGATTGACCACGCCGGATTGCTCGTGCGCGAGCCACTCGAGAATGAAGTTGGAGCCGATGAAGCCGGCCCCGCCGGTGACGAGAATCAAGATGGCTGGTCCGCTATGGCATCGCGCATGAGTGCAATATTACCGGTAACCCTGAAAACCCGTGACGCCCGCGATGACGCGCTCGACGAACTCCGGTTTCATGTTGGAATGCAGCGGCAGCGTCAGCACTTCCGCAACGACTTTATCGGTGACCGTCATGTCGCTGCGCCGGCACTGCGCGAAATACGTGTGTTTATGTACCGGAATGAAATGGATACCGACATCGACCGCGAGGTTTTGCAGGTGGGCGATCAACGCTTCGCGCCGGCCGTCGAGCACGCGCAGGCTGTAAATGAAAGGCGACACGTCCGAGAAATCGGTCGGCGGAACTTTCAAGCCCGGGATCCCGCCGAAAGCGTCGTTGTACGCGCGGCATACCCGCCGGCGGCTCGCGATGAACTCCTCCACGCGCTTGATCTGCGATACGCCGACGCTCGCCATGATGTTCGTGAGATGGTAACGAAAGCCTTCGCTGACGACGTCGTAATCCCACGCGCGGCGGTTCTTGTAGCGTTCGGTCGTGTCCTTGTCGACGCCGAGCAGCCGCAGCCTCTGCAAATTCGCGTATTCCCGCGCGTCGTTGACGATCACGCAGCCGCCGTCGATCGACGTCACGATTTTTACCGGGTCGAAGCTGAAGCAGACGATGTCGCCGTAGCTGCCGATTTTGCGCCCGGCTATTGCCGTGCCGAACCCGTGCATCGCGTCCTCGATGACGCGCAGGTTGTGTTTTTTCGCGAGGCGGAAAACCCCGTCCTGGTCGCACGGGATGCCGGCGAAATGCAGCGGGATGATTGCTTTGGTTTTCGTCGTGATGAGCCGTTCGGCCTTCGCGCAGTCGATGCCGAGATTGTCGTCGCGGATGTCGCACATCACGACTTCGGCGCCCGCCATGCGGATCGCCTGGTGGTCCGCCACGTAGTTGAACGAAGGCGTGATGACTTCGTCGCCGGGCTTTACGCCGGCCGCGATCAGCGCAATGTGCAGCGCGGACGTGCCGGTATTGGTGGCGACGACGTGGCGGTCCTGCAGGCCGAGGAAGGCCGCGATGCGCTCCTCGAATTCCCGGGTCGTCGCACCCATGCCGAGCCAGCCTACGTCCAGCGTGTCGGTGAGATGCTTGACGGTATCCGCGCCGATGGCGGGCGCAAAAACGGGAATGCGTTCCATCGCGTTCAGTCCTTGACGCACTTGAGGTAGCCGCCCGGGGCCACCGTGATCAGCAGCTTGTGTTCGATGTCCTGGTCGATCGCGAAACGGTTGCTGTGCTTCAAAAACTCGCGGACTGCCGTCTTCGGATTGTTGCCCGGTCCCCACGGCCGGTTCTCGATGAGGTCTGCCGGCAGGTCGTCGAGCAGCGTGTCGAACACCACCAGGTAGCAGTCCTTCGTCACGAGCGGCGCGTAAAGCTCGAGCTCTTTCAACACGTGATCGCGAGTGTGATCGGAGTCGAGCACCACCATCACGCGCTTGCCGGCGGCGGCGTGCTTGCGCGCTTCGGCGACCGCGGGCGCGTCGACGGACGAGCCCTCGAACAAGCGGATGCGTTTGGCCATCGCGTGCTTTTCGATTTCCGCGCGGTTGTGCGCGCGGATGTCGATGTCGATGCCGAGCACGACGCCGTCGCCGCCCATGAGTTCGAGCAGCGATGCGTAGAAAATCAGCGAGCCGCCGTGCGCGACGCCGGTCTCGATGATGAGATCCGGCCGCGTGCGCCAGACGATCTCCTGCAGCGCGATCATGTCCTGCGGCGTCTGGATGATCGGCCGGCCCAGCCACGAAAAGTTGTACCCGTATTTGTGCCGGGTCACCTCGCGGATCCAGATGCGCGACAGCGCCTGCACGTCGCGGTCTTCGCCGAGCCCCTTGATGTTGGCCGCGACTTCCTGCGCAAAGCGCTCGATTTCGTTCATGCGAATTCTTTCCAGTTTACCGTTGGCGAATGAATGTACTCGAGTCCGGCGCGGCCGGTGTTGGCGATCAGGTCGAGGATGGAAACGTGGGGATTGAACGCGCCGTGCAATTGCGGATAGGGTGTGCGGCGATAGTCCATGTATTCCACTCGCACGCGGGCGCGCTCGAAAGTTTCGTGTTCGAGATAATTGCGCGCGCCGTGGCCGGTTATGTAAACGGTGCCGCCCAGTTCTTTTACGATGTCCAGCACGCGCGCGCTGCCCGCGCCGCCGACGCCGAGCTGCGGCGAGCGCACGAAGCGCCGGCCCTGCGCGAGGCCGAAATACCCGAGCACCGCTTCGAGGCTGCGGATTGCGACGTCGGCCAGCCGCGACGATTTCTCCGCGTACACCGATTCGACCAGGCCGAGCGCCTCGTCAACGTGCGGCGCGCCGCGCAGCGCCTGCGCCAGAAAATCCAGGTGCCCCCTGCGCCAGTCTTTGGCTTCGTTGACTTCGACTTCGTCGATGGTCTGCCCGAGCGTCAGGTTTTTGAGCGGCACGGTGAGCCAATGAAACCCGTCGGCGGTTTTGATCTGCACGCGGTTCACGAAGCTGCCCTTGGAAAATTGCACGTCAGTGTAATGCACGTACACATCGGCGAGGCGGATTTGCTCGAACATGCCCACCCACGGGAACAGCATGGGTTGCGATATGACAATCCGGCATCCGGCCTCGCCCGTCATTGCTGCCGCCGTGCGGGATTGCCCGCGAGCGTCACGTTGTCGCCCCAGGTCCCGAACACGACCGAATTCGGCGCGACCGTGCAGCATTCGCCGAGCACGGCGCCGGGCATGATCACGCTGCCGGTGCCGATCCAGCAGCCCACGCCGATCGATACCGGCGCATATTTGTGCGGGGCATCAGCCACGAGCCTGTCGGCGCCGGGATCTCCGTACTGCGTCGTAACGACGACGCACGGGCCGAGGTGAGTGTAGTCGCCGATTTTCAATCCCCCCTCGCCGAGCAGCATGCTGCCGGCGCCTATCGTCACGTAGTTACCGAGTTCCAGCCGATGGTCGCCGCGCGATCCGTACAGATAAACCCCGGACTGCAGCGTGCAGTGTTTGCCGACCCGGATCGAATCGACGAACTTGACGGTCACCGCCCGTTCGATCAGCACATCGTAGCGCCACGCCAGCACGAGAAGCTGACGACCAAGCTTCAACCGGTGACGAAGGTTCTTGAGGATCATGTGCTATCACCACTGCGCGATTATGTTAGGCACTCTAAGTCAAACCAACATTCCGGTGATTCTAGTGCATTCCCTTGCGCCGGATTCGGAGTCATCGGGCATTGTCCGGGGCATGGGCAATGATACACACGCCGGTTATCCGCGACTGCATTGCCGATTATCTCGTGGGCCGCAGGCGGATTTCGAATTTTTCGCCGGCGGCGACCCCGGCGCTCGGCCGCCTGTTTGGCGGAATCGCGTGTAACCTTTTGCGCTACCAAAGCGGCGACCCGACCAGTAGAATGGCGTCGATTGCGCGAGCTTGGGCAATCGCGGATCGGGAGTTATCCGCGGTGAAAAAAATCAATGTATCCGGAATCCGGCGAAGCGGCGCCGCCGGATTGCCGCGTTAGCCGTGAGACTATTGGCCTGGTCCATTTCAATGTCCGAGATGATGCGACTCGCTGTTCAATCGAACCCGGCTTTCCCGGTGACGTGCCATGATTGACGCGCTACTCCCGTACGAAGAGGGCGATACGTACGAGCACTCGGTGCTGGTTACCGCCGACACCATGCGGAAATATCTTGAAGTTTCGGGCGACGCAAATCCGCTGCACCGCGATCCGGCTTACGCCGCCCGCCATGGGTTTCAGGCCAATGTCGTCTACGGCAACTTCCTCGGCGCCATGGTTTCCCACGTGGTGGGAATGAAACTCCCGACCAAAGAGGTCTTGTTGATTCGTCAAAGCCTCGATTTCCGCATGCCCGCATACGTCGGCGAAGAGGTTCGACTGAAAGCCACCGTGACCGGCATCTCCAAAGCCGTGCGGACGGTTGCCTTGAAGTTGAGTTTTCACTCGTCCTCGGGTAACGAGGTATGCACCGGGCAGTGCCTGGTACGACTGTTATGACCGCGGCCGGCGGCAATTCGAAACTGTCGGTTTACGCAGAACTGTTCAAGGGTTCGCGACTGCGCTCGCTGGACGCACGCGAGCTGCTGCTGCACGCGGGGCGGTTTGAGCGCATCGAAGGCGAGTATCGCGCCGAATTCGGCTCGCAGTACCGTCAGAAAAAAATTGCCGTGCTTGCCTCCGGTTCGGTCCAGCATCTGCTGGGCGTGCTCAGGCTCTTCCTTTACGGCGCCGGGATCGCGCCGGAATACTACGTCGGTCCCTACGACGGCGTGCTCGCCGAAGGCCTCGAACCCGCGTCCGGATTGTACGAATTCGCGCCGGAGATTCTGGTAATTTTTCCCGCCATCGACGACATCAAGAGTTTTCCGCCATTATTTTCCGGTGAGGAAACCTTGCGGCAATGGGTCGAGTCGCAGGCGGAGGCGTACCTGCAGGTGTGGCGCGCTGTCGGCAGGTCCGCGCCGGGATGCCTGATCGTGCACGCGCTCTTCGTGCTGCCGCTGGTCCGGCAACTGGGCAACCTGGAGTCGTCCCACCTGTCTTCCCGCACCAACTGCATCCGGGCGTTGAATGCATTTCTCGTGCGGCAGCGTCCCGCCAACGCGACCTTGATTGACATGGATTATTTCGCCGGTCTCTTCGGCAAAGCAAACTGGTTTGACGAGGTCGGGTTTTTCGTCAGCAAGCAACCGTTCAGCCTGAAGGCGGCGGGGCCTGTTTCCGCATTTCTGGGGCGGCTGATTGCAACTGCCTCCGGCGACGTCAAAAAGTGTCTCGTGCTCGATCTGGACAATACGCTCTGGGGCGGCGTTGTCGGCGACGATGGCCCGGGCGGGATCAACATCGATCCCAACAATCCCGCAGGCGAGGCCCACCTCGCATTCCAGCGCTATTTGCGCGCCCTGAAGGAACGGGGGGTAATGCTCGCGGTCTGCAGCAAGAACGACGAGCTGACCGCCAAGGCCCCTTTTCTCGATTGTCCCGACATGCTTCTGAAGCTGGACGACTTTGCCGCGTTTGTGGCGAATTGGGATGACAAGATCAGCAACCTCAGGCTGATCGCACGACAACTTAACATCGGGCTCGACGCCATGGTTTTTTTCGACGACAACCCGTCCGAACGCATGCTGGTCGAGCAGTACGAGCCCGCAGTGCACGTGATCGACGTGCCGGAGGACCCGGCGTTGTTCGTGCGCGCGCTGGACTCGAGCTTCTGCTTCGAATGGCTGCATCTCACCCGGGAAGACACGGTGCGCGTCGATTCCCATGTTCAGGATGAAAAACGCCGGGAACTGGAGCGGCGCTTCGAGAATTACGACGCTTATCTGGGTTCGCTGGAGATGGAAGGATGGATCGAGCACACCGACGCGCAATCGCTTCCCCGGGCATGCCAGCTGATCAACAAGACCAACCAATTCAACCTGAGAACGCGTCGCTACACGGAAGCGGCGCTTGCCGCGTTGCGCGGCAACCCGGAATTCGCCCTCATGCAGGTTCGGCTCAAGGACAAGTTTACCAACTACGGAATCATTGCGAGCGCCGTCATTCAGTTCAAGGGTGACAGTGCGTTTATCGACAATTGGGTCATGAGCTGCCGGGCGTTCAAGCGGGGAGTCGAAGACGCGACCATGAACGCGATCGTCGCGCTCGCGGGACAGCGGGGATGTACTTGGGTCTACGGCATGTATACCCCGTCTGCGAAAAACAGCTACGTGGCTTCCTTGTTTGTGCAGTTCGGCTTTGCGGCGATTTCCGACGGGAGCAGGCCGGGCGGTCTTCCGCCGAACGAGGGCAAGTTATACCGAATTGCTTTGGCGCAATTCACCAAGAGAGCACATGCGATTCATGTTCACGAGGAATTGGTGCGATGATCCGCCTTGGGCGGTAAAGGAACGAGCGTTTGATTATGCCCTTGCGACAGGCGCAAGGCCCCGCCACCGTCAATTGTTTCGATATCCCACATGAGTGTTCAACTGGATCTTACGCGCAGCCCATACGTGGCGGTGATCGAGCGCACGCTGCGCGAGAAGGCGCCGTACCTCGTGGGCGTTCTGCAAAAGCAGTTCAATGAATTCGGGGACAGCTGGCTATCCCGGTTCGAGAGCGACCTGGGCGTTGCTTTTGCGGGCAAGCTGCCTGCGCTGGCGGAAGCCGCGGCCGGTTACATCAGGTTCGCCCTGGATGGAATGCTGCTGCAAAAGCGTTTCGACAAGACCGGACGCTATGAACCCAAGACGTTCGCCCAGGCGGCGGACGAGGTCTACCAGAACCGCGACTACATGTTCAACCTGTATTTGCCGGGAATTTACCTGTCCCACTTCCTCTGGCGGCATCATTACCTGCAGCACATATTTTTCGTCGAGCGGTTTCGGCCGTTGATGGTTTCCCATGGCGGGGAGCTGTTTTTCGACGTGGGGGTGGGAACCGGGTTTTATTCCAAGGAAATGCTCCGGTTGATGCCGGATCTCCAGGGGCGGGGATTCGATCTGAGCGAGCATTCTCTGGCCTATACGCAGCGCACGCTCGCGGCTTTTTCTCTGGGCCAACGCTACACCTGTGAGATCCGGGATATCGTCAACGACCCGCCGCCCGGAACCGCGCCGTTCCTCGTCAATGTCGAAGTGCTGGAACATCTGGAACAGCCCGGGCTATTCCTGAAGGCGCTGTTCCGCCTTCTGGAACCCGGCGGATTCGGGTTTATCACGGCAGCCATCACGGCGCCGAACGCGGACCACATCTATTTATACAATTCCGCGCAGGAAGTGATCGAACAGATCAAGGGGGCCGGCTTCCGGGTGGTGGACTTCACGGAAGACTGGGCTTACGAGCCGGCCAAGCCCGGGGAGAGCGTTCCCAGGAACGCGGCGATCATCGTAACGAAGTAGGGGAAACCGGATGGATGTCAGAACCACGCTCAACGCCGTGTTCAAACGGGTGTTCGACGACGAGTCGATCGAGATATCGGACGCGATGACGGCCCTGGATGTTCCCGCCTGGGATTCGCTGACTCACATCACGTTGATCCTGGAGATCGAGGAAGAATTCGGGCTGCGGTTTACGGTGGACGACATCGTCGGGCTCAAGACCGTCGGTGAAATGATCGCGCTCATCGAAAAAAAGATCGCGGCGCGCCAGGGTCCGGTTTCCGGACGCGCGTAGGCCGCGGCGACATGGAATTCGCGGGTCGATCAAAGAAATAAATATGCGCGGCGGCTGTCGCGCCACGCGGCAATGCCCTGGATGATATTGCGCGCCTGCCCTGGGTTGAGTCCGACGAATATCGTATCGACTCCCGGGTCCAGCGCCGCCGGGGCGACGATCGGCTTGCCGTGGATTTCCCGACCCTGAAGATGCAGGTTCTGGTCGATGAAGCACTCGACTTTGTCCGGCTCCTTGAGCGCGAACGCGATGAAGTTGCCGTAAAAGCCGGCACCGTATATCGCGCGTCTGGCGTCATTCGGCAGCGTCGCTTCGAAGGCGCGAACGCGCGCGACCGCATCGCTCCAGAATTGCGCCATTTCCGCGGCGCGCGGTCTGAGGGCATCTACCCCCGCGGGCCCGGGTGCTGCGGTTGCCGGATGGTCGAGCTTGCGGGCAATCACGACGAATGCGGCATCGTGGGATTCGGCGTCCACGTCGAGCGCCTCGAATCCGGCGCGGGCCAGCATCGTGCGCAACGACGGTTCTGAAAAATGATTGATGTGGTCGGCAACGACGAAGTCCGCGACGTTCCGGTACGCATTCGGGACGACGAAGTAAAAAGTGCCGCCGTGCCTGAGTAATTTCCAGACCACGTCGAGAAATGCGCGAAGATCGCCGACGTGCTCGAGTGCGTAGAACGACAGCACGACGTCGATGGTGCCGTTCCATGCCGGGTTTGCCCGGTGGGTCGCCCAGTTGCCGGGCTCGATGAATTTTTCCCAGAACGGGACGTATTTATCGGTAACGTCAAACGCGAACGGCCGGATGCCGGGCCTGCGGGCGAGGACCTTGCGCAACGTCGCGGCCTTGGCGCAACCGTAGTCCAGCACGCGCGCGCCATCCGCAAACCCGACCTTGTCCAGCAGTACGTTCGCCTGGTGCTCGGCCCGATACACCGGGCGGCCATCGACGACTTTGTACAGTTGATCGTCGTCGTCGCTCTGCAGGTTGACCGCGTACTCCTGCGCATAGTACTGGGCCAGGTTAGGCAACTCCGATGTCTGCAGATGACCGCAGGCGCCGCAGAAAAAGATCTCGGTTCGACCGGCGATCACCCGGTTCATGGTCGTAATCGAAGCGTTTTCCGCCGACCGATAAAGGGCGGGGCCGAGCGGCGCCGCGCACACATTGCATTGTTTCGGCGTCATGACTTACTCGATGAAGCTTTGCGGGAACAGCGTTTCGATTTCCGTGCCGGCGGTCACGGAAGCGCGCCAGCCGAGCTTGCGGCCGGTGGGCTCGAGGAAATTGAAGAGGCGAAATTGCATCGACCAGCGCGATCGCTCCGAGATATTGAAGCCCGACTGGTGCAGCGTCAGGTAGTCGAGTATCAGCAGGTCACCCGGCCGCGTCAGCGGCGCGGCCTTGCTGTAGCGGCCGACCACCGCGGCTTCGTCGGCGAGGCCGATACCGTAGGCGCCCGGCTTGTTCGCGTATTTGCCGCCCTTGCGGTACACGCAAAGGCCGTCGCGATGCGAGCCGATGCAGACTTCGACCGGCCCCATGTTGTCCCGGATTTCAACGAGCGGGCTCCAGAACACCAGGCCGTCGAGGCTTTGCGGCTGGGTAAGAAACTCCTGGTGCCATTGCGACCGGAATTGCTCCTCGCGCGGATTGTCGATGCGCACGCCGAAGCTTGCTGCGCCGATGCCGACGAGATCGGTCTCGCGCATTGCCGCAAACAGGCGTTCGTTCTTGCCGCTCGCAAGCATGCGCAAAAACGCCGGAACGAGCTTGGCAGCGTCGTAGACCGCGCTGCCGATGCGGCGGTCGCGCGCAATCAGCGCGTTGTATCCTGCATCGAACGAGTCCGGCGAGAACGGCGGCCGCTCGAGCGGCACGCCGTGCTGCTCGGCGACGAGACCGATGATTTGATAGAGCGCGTGCTGGATCGGACGGATTTCCGAGTCGAGGTCGTAAAAGCCCGGCAGCAGCAGAAAGCCCTGCTCGCGAAACGCCGCGAGTTGCGCGGCGCCCAGAATGTTGCCGGGTGAACGAGCCATCGAATTCAGGCACCCAGACGGGGCAGGGCGCGATCGCGCGCGCTGACGATCGGGTCCGCCAGCGGCCACTCGATGCCGAGCTTCGGATCGCTCCACAGTACGCCGGCGGAGCTTTCGGCGACGTACGCAGCGCTCATCAGGTAGAAAGTCTCGGTATTGTCGACGAGCGACTGAAACCCGTGCGCAAAGCCCTCGGGCACGAACAGCATTCTGCGGTTGTCGGCGGTCAACTCGGCCGCAATCCACTGCGCATAGGTCGATGAGCCGGGCCGCAGATCGACGATCACGTCGTACATCGCGCCCATCGTGCAGCGTATGAGTTTTGCTTCCGCGTGCGGGGTCGTCTGATAGTGCATGCCGCGCAGCGTACCTTTCCGCCAGTTAAACGAGATATTGCTTTGCACGCACCTGAACGTTATGCCGTGGTCCGCGAACTCGCGATCGCAGTATATGCGGGCGAAAAAGCCGCGCTCGTCGTCCAGACGTTCCGGTTCGATGACGTAGGCGCCCTGCAGCCTGGTTTTTTGAAATATCACGGTTCGCGTCGGGTGCGATGCCGCTAGCATACCGTCGGGCGTGGCATAGCAACCACGAACTTGCCGCCCCAGCCGCGGATGCCGGCCATTTGTTCGATTATCTCATCCTTGAGGTTCCACGGCAGGATCAGGACGTAATCGGGCTTGCGCTCGAATATGCGGTCCGGATGCATCACCGGTATGCGCGTGCCGGGCAGCAGCAACCCCTGCTTGTGCGGATTGCGGTCCACCGTGAATTCGATAAGGTCCGTGCGTATCCCGCAGTAGTTAAGCAGGGTGTTGGCCTTGGCCGGCGCGCCGTAACCGACGACGCTCTTGCCGTCGTCTTTGGCATCGAGCAGAAAACGCAGCAGCGCGCGTTTCGTGGTTTTGACCTGTTCGGCAAATGCGGCGTAGGTCGCCGCGTTGTCCAGCCCCGCGGCGCGCTCGCCATCGAGCAGAGCTTGCACGCGCGGCGTCGGGTGCCGCGCGGTGTCGCGCGATGCGTAAACGCGCAGCGAGCCCCCGTGGGTCGGCAATTCCTCGACGTCGAATACGGTCAGCCCGTGTTTAGCCAGCACGCGCAATGCCGTCGCGAACGAGAAATAGGAGAAATGCTCGTGATATATGGTGTCGAACTGGTTGTGCTGCATCAACTGCAGCAGATGCGGAAACTCCAGCGAGAGGACGCCGGCGGGTTTCAGCAGCGTGTACAGGCCGGCCGCAAAGTCATTGAGGTCGGGCACATGCGCGAACACGTTGTTGCCGATCAGGAGGTCGGCGCGGTTGCCGTCGGCGGCCAGTTTCTTTGCCGACAAAGCGCTCAAAAACTCGGTGATGGTCGGCACGCCCTTTTCCAGCGCCGCCGCGGCGACGTTCTGCGCGGGCTCGATGCCCAGCACCGGAATTCCCGCCTGCTTGAAATACTGCAGCAGGTAGCCGTCGTTGCTTGCCGCTTCGATGACGAGGCTCTGCGCGTGCAGTCCGAATTCGCGGACCGCATGGGCTGCGAACTCGCGCGCATGCGCGAGCCACGTGTCCGAGTACGATGAAAAGTAAACGTAGTCGCTGAATATGTTCGCCGGCGTTTCGAACTGCTCGAGCTGGACGAGGAAGCAGTTCGTGCACACATAGGCGTGCAGCGGATAGAACGGCTCCATGCGCTGCGCGTCGGCGGGCTTGATGAACGCGTTGGACAACGGCGACATGCCCAGATCGCAGAACGTGTGGCCGAGCGGCGTGCCGCAGAACCGGCAGGCGGCGGTCATGCCGTGGCGAGAGCGCGGTAGCGGTCGAGCTGCGCCTCGCTCAAGCGTCGCAAGTCGGCGCCGTCGCGCCACGCGCGATACCACTCGACGGTCCAGTCGATTGCCTGCGCGATGTCGAGCCGCGGCGTCCAGCCGAGGCGCGCGCACGCTTTACCGGCATTGATGCCCAGATATTGCGCCTCGTGCGGATGCGTGCCCGGAGCCTGTTCCCAGCGCGCGCCGCCATCCCATTTTTTCGCAACCGCTTCGATCACGTCGGCGACCGTCATGGCTTGATTCTGCGCAGGTCCGAAATTCCACGCTTCGGCGTAGTCCGCCGGTGTCGCACACAGTTTTTCCGCGAGCAGCAGGTAACCCGCGAGCGGGTCCAGCACATGTTGCCACGGCCGGGTCGCATGCGGGTAACGCAACTTAACGGGGCGGCCGGCGCCGAACGCGCGTATCGCATCCGGAACCAGCCGGTCGGCGCTCCAGTCGCCGCCACCGATGACGTTGCCGGCGCGCGCGGTCGCGATCGCGGCTCCGTCACCGGGAAAAAACGAGTAGCGGTACGCGGCCGCCACCAGTTCCGCGCACGCCTTGCTGTTCGAATAAGGATCGTGGCCGCCGAGACGGTCGTTCTCGCGGAACTCGCGCTGCGCGCCGGTGTTTTCATAGCATTTGTCGCTGGTGACGACCACGACGGCGCGCACTCCGGATTGTGCTCGCGCGGCTTCGAGAACGTTGACGGTGCCCATGACGTTGGTCGAATAGGTTGCGACCGGGTCTTCATACGAGGGACGCACCAGCGATTGCGCGGCCATGTGGATGATGATCTCCGGATCGGACTGCCTGACCGCCGCCGTCAGCGACGCGAGGTCGCGCACGTCGCCGACGTTCGACGTCATTGCATAAGCAACACGCGCCGTATCGAAAAAACTCGGGTCGGTCGGCGGCGGCAGCGCATATCCGGCGACCTTTGCGCCCAGCGTCTGCAGCCACAGCGCCAACCATCCGCCCTTGAATCCGGTGTGACCGGTAAGCAGGACTTTTTTCCCCCGCCAGAAGCGGGGATTCAAGTCCAGATCTTCCACGGCGCCTTGCCGGAACCCCACAATTCCTCGAGATTGTATTTGTCGCGCATGGTGTCCATCGGCTGCCAGAAGCCCGCATGCTGGTACGCGGCGAGCTGGCCGTCGCGTGCGAGCCGCGGCAGCACGCCGGCTTCCCAGCTGGTGGCGTCATTTTCGATGTAACCGATCACCTTCGGCGAGAGCACGAAGAATCCGCCGTTGGTCCAATTACCGTCGCCGCGCGGCTTTTCCTCGAAACTCACCACCCGCGAGCGGTCGAGATTCAGGATGCCGAAGCGTCCCGCCGGTTGCACGGCCGCCACCACCGCCAGGACTTTTTCGCGCTCGAACAACTCCACGGTCTTGCGCACGTCGACGTCGCTGACGCCGTCGCCGTAGGTAAAGCAGAACGGTTCGTCGTCGAGATAGGATGCCACCCGTTTCAGCCGGCCGCCGGTCTGCGAATCGTCGCCCGTATCGACCAGCGTCACGCGCCACGGCTCGGCGCTCGCATGGTGGACCTGCATTTTGTTGTTGGCCATGTCGAACGTCACGTCCGACATGTGCAGGAAGTAATTGGCGAAGTACTCCTTGATGACGTAACCCTTGTAGCCGCAGCACACGATGAAATCGTTGATGCCGTGGGCCGAATAGATTTTCATGACGTGCCACAGCATCGGTTTGCCGCCGATTTCGATCATCGGCTTGGGTTTCAAGTGGGACTCTTCGCTGATGCGCGTGCCGATTCCGCCCGCAAGTATCACGGCTTTCATATGGGCTATCCCCGGGTGGCGGCGGACACCGCGGTTGCGGTTTGCCGCATGCAGGCGGCTGCATAATCCGCATACACCGCCGCAATGCCATCGCGCAGTCCGATGCGGCAGGTCCAGCCGAGGGCGGCCATGCGCGAGACGTCGAGCAATTTGCGCGGCGTGCCGTCCGGCTTGCTTTTGTCGTAAGTGAGGCGCCCGCGGTAACCGGCGATTTGCGCGATCAGCAGCGCGAGTTCGCGGATGCTGATTTCACGGCCCGCGCCGATGTTGACGAATTCGCCGATCTCGGCCGCGCGGTGATGTTCCATCAGGTGGACGCACGCATCGGCAAGGTCGTCGCTATGCAAAAATTCGCGCAGCGGCCCGCCGCTGCCCCAGACTGCGACCTCCGGTTTGCCATGCAACGTCGCCGCGTGAATCTTGCGGATCAATGCCGGCAGCACGTGCGACGTCTCGAGGTCGAAATTGTCCCCGGGCCCGTACAGGTTCGTCGGCATGACGCACAAAAAGTCGGTACCGTACTGGCGGTTGAACGCAGCGCACATCTTGAGTCCGGCTATTTTCGCGATGGCGTAAGGTTCGTTGGTTGGCTCAAGCGTGCCCGTAAGCAGATATTCTTCCTGCATCGGCTGCGGCGCGTCTTTCGGATAGATGCAGCTTGAGCCGAGAAACAACAGCTTCTCCACGCCGTGCCGGTGACTCGCGCCGATTACGTTGACTTCGATCGCGAGGTTGTCGTGGATGAACTGCGCGGGGTAAGTTGCGTTGGCTTTGATGCCGCCGACGCGCGCGGCGGCCAGGAATACATGGCGCGGTTTTTCGCGCGCAAAAAATGCCTCGACCGCGGCCTGGTTGGTGAGATCGAGTTCGGCATGCGTGCGGGTCACCACATTGCGATAGCCGCCGCGTTCCAGGCGGCGCATCAGCGCGGAGCCGACGAGGCCGCGGTGGCCGGCGACGTATATGCGCTCCGATTGGGTGAACGGCATGGCGGTTATTCGTGATGGTCGTACGCGCTGTAGCCGTGGCGCTTGACGAGTTCGTCGCGCTCGGCGGCCTTCAGGTCTTCGCGCACCATTTCGGCGACCAGCGACTTGAAAGAGGTGCGCGGCTTCCAGCCGAGCTTGCGGCGGGCTTTGCGTGCGTCGCCCAGCAGCGAATCGACCTCGGTCGGCCGGAAATAGCGCGGATCGACGCGCACGACCGTCTGGCCGCGGGCCGGCGAGCCGCCTTTCCCGCGCGGACCCGCGTCGACAATGGCAATTTCCTTAACGCCTTTGCCGCGCCAGCGCAGCTTTACGCCGAGCTCGGTCGCGGCGGCATTGACGAAATCGCGCACGCTGTACTGCACGCCGCTCGCGATCACGAAATCCTCCGGCTTGTCCTGCTGCAACATCAGCCATTGCGCTTCGACGTAGTCGCGCGCGTGCCCCCAGTCGCGTTTCGCGTCGAGGTTGCCGAGATACACGCAATCCTGCAGCCCCAGTTTGATGCGGGCGAGCGCGCGCGTGATCTTGCGCGTGACAAAGGTTTCGCCGCGCACCGGCGACTCATGATTGAACAGGATGCCGTTGCACGCGAACATGCCGTATGCTTCGCGATAATTGACCGTAATCCAGTACGAATAAAGCTTGGCGACGGCATACGGCGAGCGCGGATAGAAGGGCGTCGTTTCGCGCTGCGGGGTCTCCTGAGTTTTGCCGAACAGTTCCGAGGTGGACGCCTGGTAGTAGCGTGTTTTTTCC
>CAZEAX010000060.1:0-15574 GCA_964510405.1 uncultured Streptomyces sp.
GTCGTGACACTTGATCTGCCCGGACTATCGGAGGAGCGCGTCGCGCTAAGCGCGCATCTCGATGGCCACGATCTCGCCGAGAGCGCGATGGACAACGCGACCGGTGTCGCGGTCGTGTTCGCCGTGGCGCGCGCTTTTGCGCCGCTGCTGGCAAATTGCCGGCGCGGACTACGCGTGTGTCTATTCAGCGCCGAGGAATGGGCGCTGGCGGGCTCGCGCGAGTACCTCGATCGCATGTCACCGTCCGAACGCGCGGCCATTGCACTCAATCTGAATCTCGATACGGTCGGCGGTGACGCGCATCTGACCGCGCTCACAAGCGAATTCCCGCGCCTCGAAACATTCGTGCGCGCTACCGCGGCGGCGGCCGGTATGACGGTCGGCACTTATGCGCCGCTGATGGGCAACTCCGATCATTTCAATTTCGCGCGGCATGGCATACCGGCGCTGCGTCTGGTCGCGGGTTTCGACCGGCCGGACTGCAACATCAAGCATATCCTGACGCGCGGCGACACGCGCGAAAAAGTCGCGCCGGGCGAAATGGAAGATGCCGCGCGACTGACCGCCGCGTTGCTCGCGCGCGCGTTGACGGCGAGCGACGAAGAGATGACCGACTTGCGAAATATATAATGGCCACTTACGCAATCGGCGATATCCAGGGCTGTTATTCGGCGTTCCGGCGGCTCCTCGATAAAATCAATTTCGACCCCGCGCGCGACCGGCTGTGGCTGGTCGGCGACCTCGTGAATCGCGGCCCGCAGTCGCTCGCCGTGCTGCGCTTCGTGAAAAGCCTCGGCACGCGCGCCGTCACCGTGCTCGGCAATCACGACCTGCATTTGCTGGTGGTTGCCGCCGGCCACGTGCAGCCGCACCGTGGCGACACGCTGAACGCGATCCTGCGCGCGGCAGATCGCGACGAACTGCTCGACTGGCTGCGCCACCGCAAAATGATGCACGCGGCGGGTCGCTACGCAATGGTTCACGCGGGCCTGTTGCCGCAGTGGACGATCGCCAAGGCGCTTACCCTCGCGCGCGAAGTGGAAACCGCGTTGCGCCGGGCCGACTACGGCGAATTTCTCCGCCACATGTACGGCAACCAGCCCGCCCGCTGGCGCGACGATCTCGCCGGTTTCGATCGCCTGCGCGTAATCACCAATGCAATGACGCGCCTGCGCCTGTGCACCGCGGACGGCCGCCTGGAATTCGCGCACAAGGGCGCGCCCATCGATCTGCCGCGCGGCTTTAAACCATGGTTCGATGCGCCGCGCCGGCGCAACCGCGCGACCACCGTCATTTTCGGCCACTGGGCGGCGCTCGGTTTGTACGTTGAATCGAACGTCGTCTGTCTCGACACGGGATGCGTGTGGGGCCGCAAGCTGACGGCGTTCAGGCTGCGCGACGGGAAGCTTTACGAGTGCGCCGCTGCGGCGCGGGCAGGTTAAGCGCCGCGGCGATTTGCGCGGCGGCGGCGTGCGCGAGTTCGCGCCGGTGACTGCCGTCGCAGACGAGCGGCGGCAGGAATTGCAGGTGCACGTGGATCACCGGTTGCGTGAGTATCAAGCGCAACGACTGCAGCATCGTCTTGGCGCCGGCGTAATCCGCTTCAAAGCACAAGCTGCCGTCGGCGCGCGTGTAGCGAACCGCCACCGGAAACAGCCGCGCGCTGCAGGACAGGGCCGGCTGCAACAACGACGCATGAAACGGCAGCACAACGTCGCCGCTCGTGATCGTGCCTTCGGGAAACACCGCGAAGGTATCGCCAGCGCGCAGGCCGGCTTCAATCTGCGCATTGATATTGACCGTATGGCGGCGCTGCGCGCGCTCGATAAACAGCGTGCCGCCCTTGGCGCACAACCAGCCGATGACCGGCCAGCCCCGGATTTCGGATTTGGCGACGAAACGCATCGCGTGCGCGGTGTTGATCGCGAATATGTCGAGCCACGAAACGTGATTCGCAACCAGCATCGCCGGCACATCGGCGGCGCGCGGCGGCGCGCCGCCCACTGTCAGCCGCACGGCAAGTATCGCGAGCAATTGCCGTGAAAAACGGCGCACGCGGATGCGCCGCCGCGGCGCGCTCAAAAAAGGAAACACTGTCGCGGCGACCGCGGCCGCCTGCAGCACGTGCCACGCCAGCCGCAGAATACGCGCCGCGCGCACGCCCGGGGAAGTAAGTTTGAGGATCAGAATGAGTCTGCTTGCGCGATGGACGAACGATATGCTCAGCGGACGGCTTAATGCGTAACGCGGGTGCTGTTGGCGCCCGAGATCACGCGGACGCGCTCGCCGGACTTGAAGGTTTCCCCATCGGGCTGCAGTACCATTATGAGACGCCCGCTGTCGAGCCTGACCGAAATCTCCAGACCTTCTTTCGACGACAGCGAGCTTTCCAGCGCACGTCCGGCCACGCTGCCCGCGACCGCGCCGGCGACCGCCGCGGCCTGGCTGCCGCGACCGCTGCCCACCGTGCCGCCCGCAATGCCGCCGACTGCGCCGCCGCCAATTGTCCCGACGTAGCCTCCCGACGAACCCGGCAGCGGCACCTGCCTCACCTCTTCAACCACGCCCCGGCGCACTTCGAGTTCTTCGCCCGCGTTGCGATCGTTCGCGGAATTCGACGCGCAGCCCGCGATCAATGTGCCTGCCAGCACTATTGCGAAGGCCACGTACCGCATCGCTGTTCGCCTTGCCTACCAGAGGGACGTGCCGAAATTCTGCTTGAATCGCGCGGCGATATCGTCGCGCGTGAAATGATGGTTCTGCCCGCCGCGATGCGCGATCTTCAGCGCACCGAGCAGCGAGGCGAGCCGGCCGGTCAGTTGCCAGTCGAGTCCGTTGGCGATGCCGTACAAGAGACCGGCGCGATAAGCGTCTCCGCAACCGGTCGGATCGACGACCGCGTCCGGACGCGCGCACGGGACCTCGAACTGCCGGCCATTAGCGTGGATCAGCGAGCCTTGCGCGCCGAGCGTGACGATGAGCGCCTTGACGTGCCGCGCGAGCGCGGTCAGGCTCTGCCCGGTTTTCTCCTGCAGCAATTGCGCCTCGTAATCGTTGACCGTCAGATAGTCCGCCTGCCGCACGAACTCGAGCAGCTCCTCGCCATTGAACATCGGCAGGCCCTGTCCGGGATCGAAAATGAACGGGATGCCGGCGGCATGGAATTCCCGCGCGTGCTGCAGCATGCCGTCGCGCCCGTCGGGCGCCACGATGCCGAGCGCGACATCGGCGGCGTCGCCGACATGATTGTTGTGCGAATGGTTCATCGCGCCTGGATGAAACGCCGTGATCTGGTTGTCGTCGAGGTCGGTGGTAATGAAGGCCTGCGCGGTGAACGTTCCGCCCACCTGCCGTACATGGTCCGCCGACAACTGCAGCTTTTCGAGCCGGTACGCATACGGCTGGGCATCGTCGCCGACGGTGGCCATGATCATGGGCTTGCCGCCAATCAGCTGCAGGTTGTACGCGATGTTGCCGGCGCAGCCGCCGAATTCGCGGCGCATCTCGGGCACCAGAAAAGCGACGTTGAGTATGTGCAGCTTTTCCGGAAGTATGTGCTCCTTGAAGCGGCCCGGAAACACCATGATGGTGTCGTAAGCAATCGAGCCGCAAATCAAGGTGTGCATGTAAGAATCCCCGCGGAAAGGCGCAAATTATACCATCCGCGCACGCGCGTTCCTGGCGTCTGTCCGTGCTGGCGGCGCGGGGGGCAAAATCTTTCTGCTATCATTGTTCGCGCGCCCGAACGGCGGAATGGAGCAAGCGATGCTGGAGGAATTCAAGAAGTTTGCGATGCGCGGCAACGTCGTCGACATGGCGGTCGGCGTCATCATCGGCGCCGCGTTCGGCAAAATCGTCGAATCACTGGTCAAGGACCTGATCATGCCGCCGATCGGACTGTTGCTCGGCCGCGTCGATTTCACCAACCTGTTTTTCGTATTGAAGGATGGCGCGACCGCGGGTCCCTATTTGTCGGTGGAAGCCGCGCAGAAGGCCGGTGCCGTAACCTTCAATTACGGCATCTTCATCAACACCTGCATCGGCTTTCTGATTATCGCGTTCGCGGTGTTTCTGCTTATCCGCGCGATCAATCGCCTGCAGGCGTCCGCACCCGCGGCGCCGCCGCCCACGCCCGAAGAGGTCACGCTGTTGCGCGAAATCCGCGACTCGCTCAAAAAATAACGCGCGTGCGCACGGTCATTTCGGCGTCAAGCCGCCGCCGAACAGTATCAGCATCCACACGACCGCGGCGTTGAGCACGCTCAGCATGACCGCGGCGCTGCCGAAATCCTTGGCGCGCTTCGCGAGCACGTGATTTTCGAGCGACACGCGATCGGTGACCGCCTCGATCGCCGAATTCAGGAGCTCGACGATCAACACCAAGAGCACGCTGGCGATCAGCAACGCCTTGCCGATCGCGCCGATGTGCATTGAAAACGCGAGCGGTATCAGCGCGAGCGCCAGCACCACCTCAACCCGGAACGCATCTTCGTATTTGAGTGCCGCCGCGAAACCATCGAGCGCATAGAAGAGCGCGTTCCAGATGCGCTTGAATCCGGGCTTGCTTTTGTACGGACTATTCATGGCCGGCCCTTAAATTTTTTTGAAAGACGACCGCCGCAGGACATGCGTATCCCCCTCTCCTGATATTGCGCTTACGCGGCCGCCAGCCCGGTGATTGACCCCGGATTATGCCGCGGCCGGCCGCCACTTGAGATCGAGTTCGCGCGCGGCCTTGACGTCGTCGAGCCGGCGCACGGGCGTCGTGTGCGGCGCCGATTTCACGAGATCGGGCTGTTCGCGCGCTTCGCGCAGTATTTCCGCCATCGCCTTTACGAACGCATCGAGCGTCTGCTTGGATTCGGTTTCGGTCGGCTCGATCAAGAGGCATTCGGGCACAAGCAGCGGGAAGTACGTGGTTGGCGCGTGAAAGCCTTTGTCGAGCAGGCGTTTCGCGAAGTCCATCGCGGTGATGCCGGTTTCGTCCTTCAGCTTCTTAAGCGTCACGCTGAACTCGTGGCTCGCGCGTCGCGTCGGGAACGCGATGTCGAAGCCCGCTTTCCTGAGTTCCACCATCAGGTAGTTGGCGTTGAGCGTCGCGTACTCGGCTACCCGCTGCATGCCTTCGCGTCCCAGCAGCCGCGCGTAAATATAAGCCCGCAGCAGCACGCCCGCATTGCCGAGATGCGCCGACAGGCGGCCGATCGAATATGGCACGTCCCGCTCGTCCTGCAGCCGGTAGCCGTCCTTGTCCATGGCAACCATGGGCAACGGCAGATGGGGCAGCAGCCGCGTCGCGACTCCGACCGGCCCCGCGCCGGGACCGCCGCCGCCATGCGGCGTGGAGAACGTCTTGTGCAAATTGATGTGGATTGCGTCGAACCCCATGTCGCCCGGTTTGACTTTGCCGAGGATCGCGTTGAGGTTGGCGCCGTCGTAATACAGGAGGCCTCCCGCGTCATGCACGATTTTCCGGATGTCGATGATCGCGCGCTCGAAGACGCCGAGCGTCGACGGATTGGTCAGCATGAGACCCGCAGTATGCGGTCCGACCGCCGATGCGAGCGCCGCGAGATCGACGTTGCCATCGCAATCGGTCGGAATTTCCCTGACCGAGTAACCGCACATCACGGCCGACGCCGGATTGGTGCCGTGCGCCGCATTGGGCACCAGGATCTCGGTGCGCGCGGTATCGCCGCGCGCATCGTGATAGGCGCGGATCATCGCTACGCCGGCGAACTCGCCTTGCGCGCCAGCCATGGGCGCGAGACTGACCCCCGCCATGCCAGTCACGTCTTTGAGGATCTCCTGAAGTTCGAACATGCACGCAAGAAAACCCTGGCCGGTGTCGGCGGGCGCATCCGGATGCCGTGCGAGAAACTGCGGCAGCATCGCCAGTTGATTGCACGCGCGCGGGTTGTACTTCATCGTGCACGAGCCGAGCGGATAAAAGTGGGTGTCAATCGAAAAGTTGAGGCGCGAGAGATTCGTGTAATGGCGCACCGCGTCGAGTTCGGACACTTCAGGCAGCAGCGGCCGCGATACGCGGCGCAACGCCGCGGGGATAGCATCGGTCACGGCCGCGGCGCGGGGCATCTGCGCCGCGCTGCGCCGCTGCAGTCGCGACAATTCGAATATCAGCATGGCCTGCCGATCGAATTCAGGAAGCGGCGCCGACGACCGACATGGTCTTGCCGTCGACGTACCGCACCGGCACCTGCGACACGTCGACGCCGTCGAGACAGTAAACGTTCACGCCGTAGTGGTCGGGAGCGGCGCGCTTGCGGTGAAACGTGTAGATGCCGCACACGCTGCAAAAATAATGCTTCGCCACCCGCGTGTTCCACCGGTACAGGGTGAGCTTGTCCTCACCCTTCAGGATTTTCAGGCCCGCTTCATGCACTTTGTACATGACTGCGTTCTTCTTCATGCACAACGTGCAGTCGCACATCGTGAAGTCGTCGAGGGTGCCCGTCACTTCGAACTCAACGCTGCCGCAATGACAGGAACCCCTGAACGTGCCGCCCGGCAAAGCCGTCATGTCCCGCCGTCCGTTCGTACTGCTATTTCAACGCGGCCAACGCCGCGTCGTAATCCGGCTCGTTCTTGATTTCCGGCACGAGCTGCGAATACTTGACCTTGTTGTTCTCGTCGAGCACGACCACCGCGCGCGCGGTGACGCCCTTCAGCGGGCCGTCGGCCAGATCGACACCGTACTTCGCGTGAAAATCGCGGCCGCGCATCGTCGAGAGCGAGACGACATTGTTGATGCCCTCGGCTTCGCAAAAGCGTTTCATCGCGAACGGCAGATCGGCGGATATCACGAGCACCACGGTGTTCGCGAGGCTGCCCGCTTTCTCGTTGAATTTGCGCGTCGACGTCTGGCACACCGGCGTGTCGAGGCTGGGCACGATGTTGAGCACTTTTCTCTTGCCCGCGAAATCCTTGAGGCTCACGTCTTTGAGATCCTTGCCGGTCAGGCTGAAATCGGGCGCGGCGTCGCCCGCTTTCGGAAAGTTGCCTGCGACATTGACGGGATTGCCGCCCAGAGTAACGGTAGCCATCGAAATTCTCCTTGGTTGAGGGTGAAGTTTTAAGCGCGCACGGCGCGGGACGGGCCGAGTATGCGTTTCATGTGAGCGGCGTAGCGCCCGAGGTCATCGTCGCGCTTGGTTTCGGTCGCACACACGAGCATTGCGTTGCCGAGTTCGGGATAGTCCCGCGTCATAGCGAGGCCGCCCAGTATGCCCTGCGCCTTTAACGCGTGCAACATGTCGGCGACCGGCGCATCGAATTGCACGACGAACTCGTGAAATACGGGGCCGCTGAACGCGCGCGTGACGCCCGGCACCGCGCACAGTTGATGGGCGAGCGCGAGCGCGTTCGCATGCGAGGCCTCGGCGACGCGCGCGAGCCCTTCGGGCCCCAGTAGCGCGAGATAAATCGTGGCCGCGGTCACGGCGAGACCCTGGTTCGTGCAAATATTCGACGTCGCTTTCGAGCGGCGAATGTGCTGCTCGCGCGCCTGCAGCGTCAACGTATAGCCGGGTCTGCCATCGACGTCGACCGTGCGTCCGACGATGCGCCCGGGCATTTGGCGCACGTATTCATTGCGGCAGGCCATGAAGCCGAAATACGGTCCTCCGCCGGCGAGCGGCACACCGAGCGGCTGGCCTTCGCCGACCACGATGTCGGCGCCGCCTGCGGCCCATTCTCCGGGCGGCTTCAATATGGCGAGCGAAGTCGGATTGACGACTGCGATCGTCAGCATGCCATTGTGCTTTGCCCACGCCGTCAATTCGTCGACCGGTTCGAGCACGCCAAAATAATTCGGCTGCGGCACGACCAGTGCGGCATAGTCCCGCCCCGCGAATTTCTGCAATGCCGCCGGAATGACATGGCCGCACTCGGTGCAGTACGGCACCTCGACGAGGTCGATGTTCTGATCCCTGACGATTGTGCGCGCAACCGCGCGGTACATGGGATGCACCGTCGCAGGCACCAGGACGCGCTTGGCCGACTTGTGCGCGCGCACCGCCATCAACACCGCTTCAGCGAGCGCCGACGCGCCGTCATAGAGACTCGCGTTGGTCACATCCATCGCCGTCAGCGACGTCATCATCGATTGATATTCGTACAGCAGTTGCAGCGTGCCCTGGCTCGCCTCGGCCTGATAGGGCGTATACGAGGAATAGAATTCGCCGCGCGTGGCGATCTGCCATACGGCCGCCGGAATATGGTGTTCGTACGCGCCGCCGCCAATGAAATTCAGCCAGCGGCCATCGCGCTCGGCACGCTCCTGCATAAGCCGCGTGACTTCCATTTCGGTGATGCCCGGCGGCACGCCCGGCAGCGCCGTGTTGCGCAATGACGCCGGTATTTCATCGAAGAGATCGTCTATCGCCGCCACGCCGATCGCGGCAAGCATCGCGCGAACGTCGTCCTCGGTGTGCGGGATGAACGGCATAAATTCAGTGCCGATCGGCGTCCGCGATCGCCTGGTACGCGGCCGCATCGAGCAACCCGGCCAATTCACCCGGGGCCGTCGGCTTGATCCTGAACATCCACGCGAGGTACGCATCCTCGTTGATTTTTTCCGGCGCATCCGCAAGGTCGGCATTCGCGGCCACAACTTCTCCGGTGACCGGCGCGAATACGTCGGCGGCGGCCTTCACCGACTCGACCACCGCGCATTCTTCGCCCTGCTTCAGTTTGCGCCCGACCGCCGGGAGTTCGACAAACACGAGGTCGCCCAGTAATTCCTGCGCATGATGCGTGATGCCGACCGTCACGGTGCCATCGGCCTCTTGCTTTATCCACTCGTGAGATTTTGTATACTTGAGATCAGCGGGTGTCGTCATGGTTTTGCTCCAAGGGTTTTCGTCTGCCGCGGCGAGGGGAGGATTTTATCCCGAAACCGTGCGCACTCCGTGCCGTTCTTCACACTATCAAAACCTTGCCATGACGCACGAACGGCGGCTTGACCACACGCGCGCACAACAGCTTGTCGCGGACGGCAACCTGCACTTCATCGCCGGCGCGCACCGCCAGCGGTACGCGTGCCAGGGCGATCGAGCGTTCGAGCGTGGGACCGAAGCCGCCGCTCGTGATATGCCCCTCGCCGTGCGCACTGCTGATTTTCTGGTGACCGCGCATCACGCCTTTGTCGAGCAATACGAGGCCGAGCGCGTGCCGCGTCGGGCGCAGATTTTGCAATGCGCTTTTGCCGACGAAATCCCGCGCGGCGCTAAGATCCACCGTCCACGCGAGACCGGTTTCGAGCGGTGTCGTGGTTTCGTCCATGTCCTGGCCGTATAGATTCATGCCGGCTTCCAGGCGCAGCGTGTCGCGCGCACCCAGACCTGCTGCAGCCACGCCTTGTGCGTGCAAGCTGCGCCACAGTGCGGTCGCTTGCGTGGCGGGCAGGATAATTTCAAAACCGTCCTCGCCGGTATAGCCGGTACGCGCGAGCATGAGTTCGCCGATTTGCGCCGCACTGAAATAGACGAGGTTCTCGCCGGCGGCCCTCACTTCGGGCAATACTGCGTACACCTTGTCGCGCGCCTGCGGTCCCTGCACGGCGATGATCGCAAGGTCCCGGCGCGGCTTAATATCGACTTGCGGTGCGTGTGCGTCACGCCGTGCAGCGAGCCACACGCAATCTTTTTCCGCAGTGCCGGCGTTGACGATGAGCCGGAACCGGTCTTCAGTGAAAAAATAGACGATCAGATCGTCGAGCACGCCGCCTGCAGGATTGAGCAAACACGAGTACAAAGCCTTGCCCGGCACCTGGAGCCGGGCGACGTTGTTGGCAAGCACGTACGCGAGAAACTCGCGAGCGCCCGCGCCGAGTACGTCGACCGCCAGCATGTGCGAGACGTCGAACATGCCGCAGGCTCTGCGCACCGCGTGGTGCTCTTCAATTTGCGAGCCGTAGTGCAGCGGCATGTCCCAGCCGCCGAAGTCCACCATGCGCGCGCCGAACTCGCGATGCAGCGCATTAAGTGGCGTCGTCTTCAGCGTCGATGCGGTCACGGGCACGGTTCCAATAAAAAAGGGTGAGGCCGACCAGTCGGCATCACCCCTCTGTCCGGTTACCTGAGAGATTGCAAAACGCGCTATGCGCCCTGCGTGCCCCTTCGGTGGAGGAACCGGCACGCCGATTCCGCGCTCTCCAGAGTTGCTTCGTGCGCAGCAGTTCTCAAGGAGTCATCCTGTGCCTGAGCGATTCCGGGTGGTTGCGCCTTCGGCGGTGCCGCCGCTAACGCGGCACGCTCTCCTGTTGCGACGTGGGATCCAATATGGATCCCGCAGCCAGCATACTATACTGCAGCGCCGACAACCGGGGCAAGTTAACGCGCCGGAGCGGCAATCAAATCGAGTCGAAACCCCGCCGCGCCCAGATCGCCGGTGTCGAGATCGAGCCGTAGCGTGACTTCGGCGTTCGGCGCGATGCCGGCGCGCGGATCCTTCCCCGCCGCGATGTACTCGGCGGGCGCGAATATCCGCCGCGCCACCGTGTGTTCTTTCGTGTTGGTGAGCACGACATCCAATGCCGGATAGCCGAGTTCCGTCGTCGCGTGATTGCGCAGCGTCGCGGTCAACGCAATGAGTCCGGGATTCGCGGGGTCCGGCGCCTGCATGTCGGAGGCCTCGATGCTGATCTGGCGCGGACGCTGCGGCAGCGCCACCGTGCAATGCAGGAGCTCGCACATTTTATTCAGTTGCGGTCGCGCCTCGGGCAAACTCGCCGCGATGTCGCTGCGATAAAAATAAGCGCCCTGCGCCGCGAGCCCGCACAACATCACTACGGCACCAAATGCCCACCCGCCGGCGCGGCGTCGCGGCGGGCTTGAATCGAATGGGGGCGACGCGTACTGCAGCGGTTCGGCCACGACTGCCGATGACTCGATCTCCGGCGGCTCGACAATAGCCGTTGATTCATCGACTGCGGGCGCCGCCTGTACCGGCGGCGGGTCCGTCACGATTTCTGCCGCCGCTTCTGCCGGCATAGCCGGTGGCGCGGGCGCCGCGGGTTCGCTGTCGCGCGCAACAGGTTGCGGCTCGACTGTGTCCGGCGCCTCCGGCAAAGTCGCCAGCGTCTTGAACCCGTCAAACACCTGCGCGCAGCGGCCGCAACGCACCATGCCGTGCTGTGCCTGCAACTGCGGCGGCGTGACGCGAAACGTGGTTCCGCAGCTCGGGCATTGGGTGACGATGCTCATGATTGACTGGCGGTGGCGCTTAGCGTTTGCTGCCGCCGATCAATACCCAGCCGTCCTCGTGCTGCGCTGGATCCAGATCAAACTCTCCGCGATAGGCATCCTGCACGTCGCGCGCCTGATGCTCGAGCACGCCGGACAACAGGATATGTCCGCCGCGGCGGGTCAACCGCGCGAGCAGCGGCGCAAGCAGGGTGAGCGGATTGGCGAGGATATTGGCTAGCACGATATCGGCGGGCTACGGGGCGCCGCCCTCGGCGGCGACAAATTCCATGTGCACCTGATTTTGCATTGCATTATGGCGCGCCGCAAGCAGCGCCAACGGGTCGATGTCAACGCCGGTGGCGCGCGCGGCGCCCAATTTCAGCGCGGCGATGCCGAGTATGCCGGAACCGCATCCATAATCGAGCACCGATTCGCCGCCGCGCAAGTTGGCATCCAGCCAGTTAAGACACAGCCGGGTCGTCGCGTGCGTGCCGGTGCCGAACGCCAGTCCGGGATCGATGACGAGATTGATTGCGTCCGGATCGGGCGCTGCGTGCCACGTCGGGACGACCCACAACCGCGAGGACACGCGCACAGGTTGAAATTGGCTTTGCGTCGCACGCACCCAGTCCTGATCGGCGACGCGCGCAATGTTGATGGGAATTGCAGGATCGAGGCCCGCCGCACGCAGCGCGGCGGTAGCGCGCGCGGCGATATCGTCCCGTTCTTCGAACAATGCGCTGACGCGGGAGGACTCCCACTCGCCGACAGTGGGTTCGCCGGGTTCGCCGAACAACGCATGTTCGTCCGGAGTCCCCGCGCGGGCGTCGGTCACATCGACCGAAATCGCCCCCGTCTCCAGGAGCGCGTCCGACAACGGCTCGACGCGGGCGGCATCAACCGTGAACGTGACGGCAAGCCAGGCCATGCGGAATCTGGAATGGGAAACTCAGGATTGCGTTCGCTTCGCGTTGGATCTGTGATTGTCTCAACCTTCAATCCTCGCCGCTCGATCCCGCGTCAACTACTCTGCCTTGGTCGATTTGGCGAGTTTCTGCTCGAGATAGTGAATGCTGGTGCCGCCGCGCAGAAATGCCGCATCCCGCATCAACTCGGCATGGAGCGGCAGATTGGTCTGTATGCCTTCGACCACGGCTTCCGAAAGTGCGATGCCCATGCGCGCAATCGCCTGCTCGCGGGTGTCGCCGTACGCGATCAGTTTGCCGATCAATGAATCGTAGTTGGGCGGCACGAAATAATTATTGTATACATGCGAATCGACCCGGATGCCGGGTCCGCCGGGCATGTGCCACGACGTGATGCGGCCTGGCGACGGCGTGAATTTGTACGGATCCTCGGCGTTGATCCGGCATTCGATCGCGTGGCCCTTGAAGACGATATCGCGCTGCTTGATCGGCATGCGCTCGCCCGCGGCGATGCGGATCTGCGCCTGGACGATGTCGACGCCGGTGATCATTTCCGTGACCGGGTGCTCGACCTGCAGGCGCGTATTCATTTCGATGAAGTAGAACTCGTCGTTCTCGTACAAAAATTCGAACGTGCCGGCGCCTTCGTAGCCGATTTTGCGGCAGGCCTCCGCGCAGCGTTCGCCGACGCGGATGCGTCCGCGCATCGGCAGGTGCGGCGCCGGCGCTTCTTCGATGATTTTCTGGTGCCGCCGCTGCATCGAGCAATCGCGGTCGCCGAGGTACACTGCATTGCGAAATCTGTCCGCGAGCACCTGGACTTCAATATGGCGCGGACTTTCCAGAAATTTTTCCATGTAGACCATGGGATTGCCGAAGGCCGTCTGGGCCTCGCCGCGCGTCATCGACACGGCGTTAAGCAGTGCCGCTTCCGTGTGCACGACACGCATCCCCCGCCCGCCGCCGCCGCCGGCCGCCTTGATGATCACCGGGTAGCCGACGGCGCGCGCGGCTTTGACGATTTCCTCGGGTGCTTCCGGCAATGCGCCCTCGCTGCCGGGAACGCACGGTATGCCGGCTTTGCGCATGGCCACCTTGGCGCTGACCTTGTCTCCCATCAACCGGATAGTCTCGGCTTTCGGTCCGATAAATACGAAACCGCTCTTTTCCACGCGCTCGGCGAAATCGGCGTTTTCCGACAGAAAACCGTAGCCCGGATGAATCGCCTCGGCGTCGGTGACTTCGGCGGCACTGATGATGGCCGGGATATTGAGATAGCTTAGGGCGGACGCGGGCGGTCCTATGCACACCGATTCGTCCGCGAGCTTTACATACTTGGCTTCCGCATCCGCCTCGGAGTGCACGGCCACGGTCTTGATGCCGAGTTCGCGGCACGCGCGCTGTATGCGCAACGCAATTTCGCCACGGTTGGCGATCAGGATTTTTTCGAACAAGGCTAGCGCCAGTCCGGAACGATGCCGCGGGCGCGCGGCGCAATGCCGTGACAACAGGGCGCCGTCGCGCCCCTTATTGCAGGTATCGTCACGCGCATTACCCGATAACCATCAGGGGATGGCCGTATTCGACCGGCTGACCGTTCTCGACCAGGATTGCTTTGATTACGCCGGAGCGGTCCGCCTCGATCTCGTTCAGGAGTTTCATGGCTTCGATAATGCACACCGTGTCGCCTTCGTTCACCGTTTGCCCGACCTCGACGAACGGCTTGGCACCGGGCGTCGGCGCTCGATAGTAGGTACCGACCATGGGCGACTTCAGCACATGCCCTTCGGCGGGCGGCGCGACCGGTTCGCCTGCGGCGGATGGCGTCGTGGCCGCGACAGGAGCCGCCGCCACGGGTACTTGCATCACACTTGCGCTCGCGGGCGCATTGGAATAGTTGTTGCGGCTGATGCGCACTTTTTCCTCGCCCTCGGTGATTTCGAGCTCGGCTATCCCGGACTCCTCGACGAGATCGATCAGCTTTTTCAGTTTACGCAAGTCCATCTTCAGCCTCCCGGTGACTGTTGCAGTGCATACTCGAGAGCAAGTTCATATCCTTTGGCGCCAAGTCCGCTGATCACGCCCGCCGCGAGATCGCTGAAATACGAATGGCGGCGAAATTCCTCCCTCCGGAACACGTTCGACAAATGGACCTCGATAAACGGGATACGGACCGCGGCGAGAGCATCGCGGATTGCGACGCTGGTATGCGTGAACGCGGCAGGGTTAATGACAATGAAGTCGATGGCGTCGCGCTGCGCCTGTTGTATCCGGTTCACCAAGTCACCTTCGACGTTGCTCTGCCACGCGGTCAGTGTGGCCCCCGCCTGGCTTGCGCGGCCCTTCAAGCGCTGATTAATCGCGTCCAGCGTGGTTGCTCCGTAAAGCTGGGGCTCGCGCTCCCCCAGCAGATTAAGGTTGGGGCCGTGCAGAACGAGGATATTTTTAAATGCGGGCATATAAGGCCGTCACTTTGCCGGCGAGGTTTTGCGATGTCTGATGGGCCGGGACCGTCTAATTTGCCACGGACCGCTTCGCTGCCAGCAACTTACCGGTATTTTGCGGCAGATCGCCGCAATTTGTCCACTTTTGCCTGCAATATCGGCAGAACGGTACCGGCAACTGCCTCATTGGTTCGCTCCAGCCGGGTTGGCCATCGGTGGGCGCGTAGGACACCACCAAACCCTTTAGGTGTCAAGGATCGGAAAATTGGTATAGACTGCCAAATTCGGATTTTAACGACACTTTCGCCGAAATTAAAAGAAGATACGTTAGAATTGTCGTGAGTTACAGCAATGGCTTGATCAAGGATTCAAGCTTTTCCGGCATTAATATGCCGACTTGAGCGGTTCTAACCCGGCCGCTACGATCGAGTATGAGCGTGAACGGCAGAACCGTGGCCCGGTCACCCAATTGGCGTGCAAATTCCATCGTTTCCATGCCACCGACCACGAGCGGATAGTTGATGCCCATTTCCCTGGCATAAGGTATGACGCGCTCCTTTTGATCGATTGCGACACCGACGAACTGGACGCCATCCGTCCGGAATCGCTCCTGAAACTGGATAAATCCCGGGATCTCGTCGCGACACGGTGCACACCAAGTGGCCCAGAAATTCACGACCAGAACCCTGCCTCGCCATTGTTCAAACGGCTGCACTTTGCCATCGACGCCCAACAGGCTGGCCGCGAGAACCCGCCGGCCCGTCTCGACCGGATCCGGCGGCGCCTCAGCCGACCGCCACTGATAGAAACAGACTCCGGCTGCACCGAATGCCAAGGCAACGCCGCCCGCGAGCAGCGCCTGCCACAGCCGTCTCATCGCAGCGCCAGATCGAGCGTCGCCGCGAACTTGTCCGCGGCCTGGAATCCTACCACGCGCAGATTGTTGATCTGATTGCCCTGACGGTCGAAGAATACGATGCCCGGTGGGCCGAATAAG
>CAZEAX010000061.1:0-15170 GCA_964510405.1 uncultured Streptomyces sp.
GCGTTGCCTGCCGGCGCGCACACGCCTCGATGCGGCGACGCGCGCGTTGCTTTACGAATGGTACCGGGCGGGCTATATTGAACCCGGCGATTGACTCATGTTTCCCTCGTCCGCTGGTGCGCGCGATTTGCGTGTCCGCGGACTTAAACCTCCGTCGATTTATCGCGCAGTCACATGCAGCCCGTACCGCCAGACCGCATGCCCGGAGAGCGCAAGCTCGAAGGACTTTCCGAGTACGATGCCGCGTTCGACGAACTGCTGGCGAACGCCGCATATACCGTACGAATTTTCGACAAGAACATCGGGCGCAATTTCAACTCCCCGCAGCGTTATGAATTGCTGGCCCAGTTCCTGCTCGCGCGCCGCACGAACCGCGTGAAAATCGTATTGCACGAAACAGCTAATATCGTACGCGACTGCCCGCGCCTGATGATATTGCTCAAACGCTTCAGTCACGGGCTTGCCATACATCAAACCCTGCCCGCGGCGCGGCGCGTATATGATCCGTTTGCCGTGGCCGACGACGCGCGTTTCGTGCGGCGCTTCCACTATACGGACGTGCGCGGTGCGGCGACGATCGGCGATGTTGCCGCGACCAGCCTGCTGATAAAGCGCTTCGACGAGATATGGGAAGCCGCCGCGCCGGCGGTGGCGGCGACCACCATAGGTCTGTAACGCCGGCGCTCTGGAAATGACGTCCGAATGAGGCTACAATCTGAAACTTGGCTGGCCGGTACATCGGCCGGCCAGACCCAGCCAGTGACGCAGTCATCATCTCTACTCTCAAGTTAAAGGAAAAACCATGAATCGTTCGTTTCTGATTGCCGCTTTGCTGGCGGTCGGCTTGACCGCCTGCGGTGAAAAACCCGCACCCGCCCCCGCACCGGCGCCCGCGCCGGCTCCTGCCGCCACCCCGGCACCCGCCCCGGCACCGGCTCCCGCGCCTGACGCCATGAAGTCGGATGCACCGAAAGCTGACGCACCGAAAGCTGACGATTCGAAGGCGACGCCCACGACGCCCTCCGGCGATACCAAGAAAGATCCGAAGCAACCTGGTTAATAGTTGTTTCGTCAAAAAAGCCGGCCTTCAGGGCCGGCTTTTTTTCGTACGAATTCTTACGTCAACTGCGCGTATCAGCCGACCTCGCGCCATCCGAAGCCTTCGTCCTGGGTCGCGACACCCACCCATTCGGGTTCGCAGTTGAGCGCCCGCGCCAGCGCCGCGCGCGCAAGCTCCGGCGTATTGTTCTGTTTGCTCAAGTGCGCAGCAACCAGGTGCTTGAGACGGCTGCAATCAATCAGTGCGAGCAATTGCGCGGCGGTCTCGTTGTCGAGATGCCCGAACTTTCCCGCAATGCGCTCTTTCAGGCGTTGCGGATAAGCGCTACCCCACAACATGTCGAGATCGTGATTGCATTCGAGGACCAGCGCATCGAGACCGCCCAGCACCGCCTGCATGTGCGCGGTGAGCGAGCCGGCGTCGGTCAGCAAACCGACCCTGCGCGCACCGTCGCCGAATACGAATTGCGCGGGTTCGCGCGCATCGTGCGGCACCGTATATGGCTCGACCTCGATGTCGCCCACGGCAAATCGCTGGTGGCAATCGAAGATTCTCAACTCATCGACATTCGCGAGCGACTTGCCGGCCGCCTGCAGAGTGCCGTGCGTGACCCACACCGGGATATCGAATTTACGCGCCAGGCGCGCCGCCCCGCCGACATGATCGTCGTGTTCGTGCGTGATCAGGATCGCGTCGATCGACTCGGCGGCGACATCGAGTCGCGCCAGGCGCGCCACGGTGTCGCCGAGTGAAAATCCGCAGTCGGCAAGTATCCGCGTTGCCGCGACTTCGAGCAGGAGCCCGTTGCCTTCGCTGCCGCTGCCCAGTGAGGCAAAACGCATCATCCGCGGCGATCCGCGCCAGGCGCGGGCGAGTCGGATGAGCGATATGCGGGTATGAGAAACGCAGCGCCGGAACCGTGGTACCTGCGCGCCGGCATTACTTCAGCTGCTCGTACAACAGCGACAGTATGCGGTTCGCGGTGTCGGACTTTTCCTCGACGCCGTCCTTGTTGAGCACGCTGACTTCGCTGATCGCGTCCGCATCCTTGATCTGAATCCTGAATTGCTCTTTCGATATCGATTTCTCGGTCTTGCTGAACGGATTCAATTTCGACAGGAAACCTTTCTGCTGCGTACTCTTGTTGTCGGCATCAGGGTCGACGTAGCGCACGAAATAGATGCCCTTCGAGCGGTCGCGGTCTTCGACCGTGAAACCGACGCGATCGAGTGCCAGCCCGATGCGCCGCCACGCGCGGTCGAACTGGTCGTTCACGGACAGCATGCTGCCGCCCGTCTGCCCTTTGATCAGGGTTGCGCGTGCGGCCCCGGTCGGTTTTGCCTGCGCAACCTCGGTCTTCGCGCGTTCCTGCTGCACGCCGAAACGCGCCATCAGGCGCCGCAGCATTTCTGCTTCGAGATCCGGGTCCGGCGGCCGCGGCTGCCAGCGCGTTTCGCTCTTGTATTCGTTGATGTAGACCTCTTCCATGCCGCGATGGCTGATATATATCTCGGTGGTGCCGGGTTCGGTGCCGCGCTCCAGCCGCGTGCGGAATTTGTCGCGTTCGGCGGTCGAGGAAATGCTGTCGAGGATTTTGCCGAGAAAATTGCGGACAGTACCCGCGTCGAGCTTCGCCCGGCTTTCGGCAAAGTCGGTCTCCATCACCCCCGCTTCCGGATTCTCGCTGGCAATGATGAATCCCACCTCCTGCCAGAATTCCTTGACGACGTTCCACACTGCGTCCGGTTCGCCTTGCACAACCAGCCAGCGCTGATTGCCGGAACGTTCGACCCGCGCATTCGCCTGCGCGGGCAAAACCGCGCTCTTCGATGGATCGGGCGCCGCGCGGCGCTCCTTGTCATAATCGGAAAGCGTCGCGCTGCCCTTCGGTTCCGGCACGGCATAGCGATCGTCTGCGGTCGGCTTGGTGAGGTCGGGCGGCACCCGCAAATCGGGCAGGCGGCTTTTCGATGCCGATTTGTACTCGACGGTATCGCTTTCGATCTTGGGGATGGCGCTGCACGCGGCTAGCAGCACCGCCGCGCAAATCGCAATCGCCGTCTTCCAGCGCGGTGACAGGGTCATTGCGAGTCCTTTATGCACCGATGCCCGCCTGCAGCATCGCGGCGCGCACCGGCGCATGCCAGTTGTCGGACAACGGCGTGAGCGGCAGGCGGATGCCGGGTTTCATCAATTTCATGCAGCTAACCGCCCATTTGACCGGTATCGGATTGGCCTCGAGAAACAGGTTGCGATGCAGTCCCATCAACCGGTTGTTGAGCTCCCGTGCGCGCGCCGGCTCCGGCTTCAACGCCGCCACGCACATTTCGTGCATCAGGCGCGGCGCGACATTAGCCGTCACCGAGATCACGCCGTGGCCGCCCAGCAGCATCAATGCAAGTCCCGTGGCGTCGTCGCCGCTGTATACGGACACGTGCGGCGGCAACTGCCGCAGCAGATCGGCACCGCGTTCGAGGTTTGCCGTCGCATCTTTCAACCCGACGATATGAGGCACCTGCGCCAGGCGCACCATCGTCTCCGTCTGCAAATCGGCGACGGTGCGTCCCGGCACGTTGTATACGATCTGCGGGATGTCGACAGCTTCCGCGATCGCGCGGAAATGCCGGTAGAGGCCTTCCTGCGTGGGCTTGTTGTAATACGGAACCACCGAGAGGCTCGCGTCCGCGCCGGCCTGTTTCGCATAAGCCGACAACTCGATGGCTTCACGCGTTGAATTCGCTCCGGTGCCGGCGATAATCGGCACGCGACCGCGCGCATGCTCGACCGCGCTCTTGATCAGCAAATGGTGCTCGTCGAAATCGACCGTCGGCGACTCGCCGGTCGTGCCGACGACGACGATGCCGTCGGTACCTTCCGTGATATGCCAGTCGATCAGTTTGCGGAACGCATCGAGGTCGAGGCTGCCGTCATCGTGCATCGGCGTAACGATCGCGACCATGCTGCCGGTAAGCTGTGCCATCTGTCTGATTTTCCTGAAATTACAACCAAAATTTGCCGCTGACTGCGCGTTGGATTAGGCGGGGATTCTACCGCATTCGCGTGACGCCCTGAACAACCTTCGAACCGGCCGCTGGCCTGCGGGGAAAAGCCGGCTGTCGGCCACCCTGCTATGCGTGCTGGCTCAGGTACAGGCGGGCGAGAAAGTCCTCGGCTTCTTCGGGATCCAATGCCGCATCGAACGCGGCCTTAGGCAACCGCGCCAGCGGCTCGGCGAGCGCGCGCGCCAGCGGATGCCAGTTCGCGCAGAGCACCTCGTCCGCATAGGTAATCAGGGGCCGCCCGTTGTTCTTATCCGAATTCATCGTCGTGCTCGCGAATGCAATAGTGGACACCCTCTCCCCTATTCACTTAGGAACGCGCAACCCGCCAAAAAGTTGCAGGAGCGCCGAAATTATTTTCCGCGCTTAACTCGCCATCGCCCCGTTAAGCGCACACATGCGCTGCACGACCGCCGGTCGCGGAACTTCGACCACGAGATTTTCATAAGCGATGACTTCGAGGCAGCCGTGCGCAATTTGCAGCAACTCGCCCGGCTGCAACAGAAAATGCGGATTACTCGGCCGGCCGTAGCGCTCATTGCCGACGGCGAAGGTTTCATAAATCAGCACTCCGCCCGGCGCAAGGCTGGCCAGAAGCTGGGGAAACAGCGGACGGTGCAGGTAATTCACAACGACAATACCGGCGAAAAATTCGCCGGCGTAAGGCCACGGTCCGCCTTCGAGATCCGCCGCCCGCGTGTGGATACCCGCGACGCCGGCGATCGCACCCAGCGCCCGTGCATCACGATCGACTGCTTCTACCGGATGGCCGTGCGCGGCAAGCCAGCGCGCGTGCCGCCCGCTGCCGCAAGCGACGTCGAGTACGCGGCCCGCGGCGGGAATGCGCGCAGCCCAGCGTTGCACCCACGCCGATGGCCGGTCAATAGGCGGGTGCGCGTCGTTGTGCATGGTGGGGTGGCAGCGCTGTTCAGATGGAAAACTATATTATAGTTGCCGCGCGACGCTTCCATACCGTTCGCGGAATCCATGGGAAATGAATATCGAGCACATCACGCTTTACCGTTTGCGCGTGCCGTTGACGACGCCGTATCGACTGTCCTTCGGCCAGATTCATGCGTTCGACACGGTGCTGGTCGAGACGCGAGATGCCGGCGGACGGGCGGGTCTGGGCGAAGCGACTTATCTCACCGGCTACACGGATGAAACCATCGATGAGAGTTGGGCGCTCGCGCAACGCCTCGCGGACGAATACGCGGGACTTGAAGCGGACGACATCGGGTCGCGCTTGCGCGGATATTTCGCGACCGCGCCGTTCACCGCCACCGCTTTCAACACCGCGCTGGAGATGGCGGCGAACCACCCACTGCTTACGGTCACGCAGCCTGCGCGCACGCCGGTGCTGGGCTTGCTGCACGCCACCGAGACCGCCGCCATCGAACGCGAATCGGGCGAATTGTTCGCGCAAGGTTTCACCACGCTGAAGGTCAAGGTGGGATTCGATGCCGCAAGCGACGCCGCAATGGTCAAGCGTGTGCAACAGGTCATCGGCGGGCGCGGCCGCATCCGGCTCGACGCCAATCAGGGTTACACCCGCGACGACGCGTGCCGTTTCGTCCGGTCGCTCGATCCGCAAGGCATAGAACTGTTCGAACAACCGTGCGCCGCCGGCGATTGGGATTCCGCCTGCGCGGTGGCGCGCGTCGCACCGGTGCCGATGATGCTCGACGAATCGATTTACGGCCTCGACGACATACGGCGCGCCGCCGATCTCAAAGCCGCGCGCTATATCAAGCTCAAGCTGATGAAGCTGGGCGGACTCGATCGCCTGGCGCAGGCGATCGACGCCATCCGCGACTGCGGCATGGAACCGGTGCTCGGCAACGGCGTCGCGTGCGAAATCGGCTGCTGGATGGAAGCGTGCGTTGCGCGCGGGCGGATAAACAATGCAGGAGAAATGAACGGCTTTTTGAAGCCGGTCGCCGCGTTGATCGAGCGCCCGCTCCAGTTCCAGGGGGGCGCGATAGTGCTCGAACCGGGCTACCGGCCCGCGCTCAATGCCGAAGCGCTCGCACGCTGCACGCTCGAACGATGCGCATTCGGCGATTGACGCGGCGACTGGCGCGAAATGCGGATTCTGATAGGATTGAAAGCGTTCGCAAGCGGAGGAGGAGATTACCGTCATGACAGCGATTGCAGGCAGTGCGGCCGGCCGCAATAAGAGCGGCGCGCAAGGCGTCGAAATTCATCCGCTGTCGGCTGCGGTCGGCGCGGAAATTCGCGGCGTCGATCTCGCCTGCGTGACCGCCGCCCAATTCGCCGAAATCGAGCGCGCGTGGATACGCCATTCCGCGCTGCTGTTCCGCGGGCAGCGGCTCGACCACGACGCGTTGCTAAACTTCAGCCGCCGCTTCGGCGAACTCGATCCGCCGCCGGTCAACGAGAACGGCAAGAAATTCGTCGAGGGTTATCCCGAAATTTACGTGGTGTCCAACATCATCGGCGCCGACGGCACGCCGATCGGCAGTCTCGGCGCCGGCGAAGCCGTCTGGCATACCGACATGTCGTATCTGCCCGAGCCGCCCGATGCATCCCTGCTCTATGCGGTCGAGATTCCGCCGACGGGCGGCGACACGTGGCTGTGCGGCATGATAGCCGCGTGCGAATCGTTGCCGCAGGCGCTGCGTTCCGCGGTCGCCGGACGCAGCATCAAGCACGATGGCACCTACAATTCCGGCGGCTATTTGCGCGCGGGCCTCACCGATTCCAACGATCCGATGAACTCGGTCGGCACCGCCCATCCGATCATCTGCGCGCATCCCCCGAGCGGCAATCACACGCTGTATCTCGGGCGCCGGCGCAACGCTTATGTCGTGGGCATGCCGCTCGACGAGTCGGAAAGGCTGCTGGATGAATTATGGGCTCACGCCGCGCGGCCCGAGCATGCATTCGCGCACCGCTGGCGAATCGGCGACGTACTGATGTGGGACAACCGCACGACATTGCACCGCCGCGATCCGTTCGATTCCGCGGCGCGCCGCCTCATGTATCGCACGCAGATCAAAGGCAAGGCCAAGCCCCAGCGCGCACTTTAGGGGAGCGCCGGAAACAGGCGCGAATAACCGCGGCTAGACTACCCGGAAATTCTTGAACTGCCACGGATCGGAATGATCGACGTCCTCGGGAAACAACCGCCCGCGGTCGTTTAACGGGGTCCAGTCGGTATAAGTGCCGACCACGTTGCCGAGGTAGGGATTGGCGATCTCCAGCACGCGCTGAAAATCCAGATCGTCCGGATCGCATACGCCGCGCTGCGGGTTTTCCATCGCCCAGATGACTCCCGCCATCACGCCGGCGGCGACCTGCAGGCTGGTGGCATTGTTGAACGGCGCCAGCTTGCGCGCCTCGTGTATCGACAACCTCGAGCCGTACCAGTAGGCGCCTTTGGCGTGCCCCATCAGGAGCGCGCCCAGCTCGTCGGTGCCGTCGAATATCTCGTCCATCAGGATGCGCTTGTTCTCGGGCAGCGCCCAATTCTTGCCCGCGTACTCGTGCAGTGAAAGTATCGTGTTGTCGCACGGGTGGTACGCGTAGTGGCAGGTCGGGCGGTAAACGACTTTCTTGCCCGCGCGCACCGTGTAGTAGTCCGAAATCGAAATCGCCTCGCCGTGCGTGATCAGAAAACCGTGAAAATTGCCTTCCACCGGCGTCCAGGTGCGCACCCGCACCGACGCGCCGGGGCGCGTCAGGTAAATCGCGGCCTTGCCGCCGAACTTGTGCTGCTTGGCATCGCGCGGGAAATGCCTTTCGTGCGACCCCCAGCCCAACTCGCACGGCTGCGAGCCTTCGCCGACGAATCCGTCGACCGACCACGTGTTGACGAACTCAAGGCGGCGCTTGCCCGGATTGGCCACCTGGGTGTCGCGTTCGGAGCAATGAATGACTTTCACGCCGAGTTCCATCGCGAGCCGCGCCCAGTCGGCCTTCGACTCGGGCTTCGCGGCGCGCTTCCGGATGTCGCGCGAAAGGTTGATCAAACCCTGCTTGACCCAATGCGAAATCAGTCCCGGATTGGCGCCGTGCGTGGGGATTACCGTCGGCCCGCCGTGCGGATGCTTGGTGCGCAGCTTCATGACTTCTTCACGCAGACCGTAATTGGAGCGGCGCGAGGCCGACACGTGGGTATCGGTGTACCCGCCGAGCCACGGCTCGATGCAGGTATCGAGATACATCACGCCGCGCTTGTAGCAAAACTCGATCAACGCAACGCTCGACACCTCGACCGACAGATTGAGCAGGAAATCGCCCTTGTTCACCAGCGGCTCGAGCACCGCGCGGTAGTTCTCGCGCGTCAGCGGCTTGACCGTGAATCTAACGCCGAAATGCTTCGCTTCCTCGACGCCGCGCGTATCTCCCGTAACGATACGGATGCGCTCGAGCGGCATGTCGATGTGACGCAACAACAGCGGCAAAGTGCCCTGACCGACCGATCCGAAGCCGACGATGACCAGCCGGCCCTGAAACTTGACGTGTTTTTTCTCGTTCATTTCCCGCTTTTCCGCAGCTTCGTTTTTTCGCCGCCAAATTTGCTGGCCGGCAGCGCGATATTTTGCGCGTGGAGTTTAGCATTTTACCCGCGGTGCATTCAAAATAAACCGTGCCGCAGCCGCGGCATGCCGTCATATTCTCAGCAGCAATTTGCCCTTGGTACTGCGCCCCTCCAGATAGCGGTGCGCATCTGCGGCTTGCTCAAGCGCGAACACGCGATCGATCGCGGGCTTGAGTCTATGGGCACTGTAATGCGCAAAGAGGTCCGCCGTGCGGGCGCGCAATTCCTCCGCGGTCGCAATGTAGTCGGCCAGATGCGGGCGCGTGAAGAAAACCGAGCCCGCTTCCGCCAGCTCGAGCGGCTCGATCGAAGTGACGAGTCCCGAGGCACCGCCGTAGTTGATGCATAGACCGCGTTTTTTGAGGCTGCGGATGCTTTTGTGTATCGTGTCCTTGCCCACGGCGTCGTACACGACATCGACGCCCTGCCCGCCGGTGATCGCCATTACCGCTTCGCGAAAATCGGTTTCGCGGTAAAGTATCACGTGATCCGCGCCGCACGCTTTGGCGATCGCCGCTTTCTCCGCGCTGCCCGCAGTCGCGAGGACGGCCGCGCCGCGCAGTTTGGCCAACTGCGTCAACAACTGGCCGACCCCGCCGGCCGCCGCGTGAACGAGACAGCTTGTTCCCGCCGCCAGCGGAAATGCCGAGTGCGACAGATAGTGCGCGGTACAACCCTGCAGCATCAGCGCGGTCGCAATCTCCAGCGGCACCGGGTCCGGCACGCTCACGAGCCGCGCGGCCGGCACCACCGCGTATTCCGCGTAGCTGCCGCGCACGATGCAATACGCGACCCGATCGCCAACATTGAAGTCGGTCACGCCGGAGCCCGCTTCCGCGACTATGCCGGCGCCCTCCATGCCGAGCGTCATCGGCAGCGGGGTCTGATACGTTTGCGAGCGTGCGTAATGTCCGCTGCGCATGTAGACGTCGATGAAATTCAGCCCGGCGTATTCGAGCTTGACCAGCACCTCGCCGACAGCGGGCCGCGGCTGCGGCATGTCCAAAGCCTTCAACTGCTCGGGGCCGCCGAACGCGGGGATCGAAATCGTTTTCATAAGGTCCTTAGTCGGGAACTGCGCGCGCGCCGCCTGCCGCAAGTCTACGTCAGTCGTGCAGTACGCTATCATTTGCACGATTGAATCAGACTTGCGTGCATCCGCTGCGGATGGCGCGCAAGACCGGAGAGTTTATGACCGCTCAATCCCGAATGGCAATCGAATCGACGTCCGCGCGCGCCGCGGTGGCGGTGTTGATTGCGCGTGCGCGCGCCGCGCAAACCGTTTATCAGCGTTATTCGCAGGCCCGGCTCGACGAAGTCGCGACTGCCGCGGCGTGGGCGATCATGGAGCCCGCGCGCAACCGCGCGCTCGCCGAACTGGCGGTAAAAGACACCGGGCTTGGCAACGTGCCCGACAAGATCGTCAAGAACCACCGCAAAACGCTGGGCTTGATGCGCGACCTCCAGGGCGCGAAGACCACCGGCATCATCGCGGAGCACGCGGACACCGGCATTACCGAAATCGCCCGCCCGGTCGGCGTGGTCGCGGCGGTGGTGCCGTCGACCAATCCCGGCGCGACACCCGCCAACAACATCATCAATGCGTTGAAGTGCGGCAACGCGGTGATCCTGTCGCCGTCGCCCAAGGGCTACACGACCTGCGCCGCGCTCGTCGGATACATCCACGCGGAACTGGCCCGCGTCGGTGCGCCGCGCGACCTCGTGCAAATGCTGGCGGCGCCGGTGACCAAGGACTCGTCCACCGAACTCATGCAGCAGGCCGATCTCGTTGTCGTCACCGGCTCGCGCTCCAATGTGCGTGCCGGCTATTCGAGCGGCAAACCCGCGCTCGGCGTCGGCGCCGGCAACGTCGCGGTGATCGTCGACGACAGCGCGGACGTCGATGACGCCGCAAAGAAAATCATGGCGTCCAAGATTTTCGACAATGCAACGAGCTGCTCGTCCGAGAACAGCGTGATTGTGCATGCCGCGGTATACGACGCGATGATAGCCGCGCTCGCGCAACAAGGCGGCGTTGTGCTGACCGCGACGGAAAAGGCGACGCTGCAAAAGGCGATGTTTCCGAGCGGCCATCTTTCATCTGCCGTCACCGCCCAGTCCGTCGCCAAAATCTGCGCGATTGCGGGACTCACGCGGCCCGCGCTCGCCGCCGCCAAATGCCTGTTGGCGGAAGAAACCGGGACCGGCCCCGATTATCCGTATTCCGGCGAAAAGCTCGCGCCCGTGCTCACCGTATACCGCGCGGACAATTTCGATCACGCGTTCGAAACGCTCCGGAACATCTATGCGTACATGGGCAACGGCCATTCATGCGGCATCTACAGCGAAAACGAGGCGCACATCCAACGCCTGGGCCTCGAGATGACCGTATGCCGCGTGATCGTCAAGCAGGCGCACACATTCGCCACCGGCGGCAGCTTCGACAACGGCCTGCCGTTCTCGCTGTCGATGGGCTGCGGCACCTGGGGCGGCAACAGCTTCTCGGAAAATCTGCACTATAAGCATTTCCTCAACATCACGCGCATCGTGCGCACGATACCCGCGCGCGAGCCGAGTCCGGACGACATATTCGGCGCCTACCGCAAAAAACATAATGTCTGACCCGTCGCCGCGCCGGCGGTCATTGCGCCGGCGCAGTTCGTGACCCCGCAATGAATACCCGCACGATCCGGCATTACGTCGATCTGCAGGCGCACGCGCGACCGGCAGCGCCCTATCTGATCGCGCCGGAAACGGGCCACGTGCTCACGTACGCTCAACTTAAAGCGGATTCAATCGAACTCGGCCGCTATCTCGTCGCGCAGGGGCTCGCCAAGAACGACAAAGTCGCTTTGATGCTGCACAACGGCTATCAAACCGGCCGCCTGCTGATCGGCGTCATGTACGCGGGCTTCACGGTTGCGCCGCTCAATCTTCTCTCACAGCCGGCGCAACTCGCGTACGTGCTCGAACATTCCGACACCCGTCTCGTGTTCACCAGTGCCGAGCTTGCCGAACGCCTGCATACCGCGGTCAAAGACATCCGGCGCGACATCAAGGTCATGGTCATCGATCCCGATGCGACCGAGATCGCCGGGATTGCGACCCGCGCAAACGCGGAGCTGCTGCCCGTATCCGACGGCGACGACGCGCTGCTGATGTATACGTCAGGCACCACCGGCAAACCGAAGGGCGTCGTCCTGTCGCAAAGAAGCGTCGCCGCCGGCGGCGAGTTCACGAGCCGCGCGCATCACTTGACGGCGGAAGATCGCGTGATGTGCGCGCTGCCGCTTTATCACATCAACGGCCAGATCGTGACCGCGGTCGCGCCCATCGTGCACGGCGGCTCGGTCGTGATGCCGCACCGCTTCAGCGTGACCAATTACTGGGAGACCGTCGTCGCCCACCGCTGCACGTGGATCAACGTCGTGCCGACCATAATCGCTTATCTGTTGAACGCGCCCGATCCGCGCGTGAGCGGGCTCGACCTCACGGCGCTCAAATTCTGCCGCTCCGCCTCGGCGCCGCTGCCGCCCGAACTGCACCGCGCGTTCGAGGAAAAATTCGGCATCAGCATCATCGAAACATTCGGCATGACCGAAACCAATGCGCCCTGCTTCACCAATCCGTACGAGCGCGCGCAACGCAAAATCGGCAGCCCCGGCCGCGCGTTCGGCAACGAAGGCAAGGTCGTCGATCCGGCGACGGGCCAGGACCTGCCGGCGGGCGACGTCGGCGAGTTGATGGTGCGCGGCGACAACGTGATGAAGGGCTATTACAAAGATCCGGAGACCACCGCGATAACGCTGCGTCCCGACGGGTGGATGCACACCGGCGATCTCGGCTATATGGACGCCGACGGTTTCGTGTTCGTCACCGGGCGCATCAAGGAACTCATCATCAAAGGCGGCGAAAACATCGCGCCGCGCGAAATCGACGAAGCGCTGTTGAAGCATCCCGCGGTGCTCGAAGCCGCCGCGGTGGGCATGCCGGACCCGCAGTACGGCCAGGAAATCATGGCCTGCGTCGTATTGAAACCCGGGGAACATTGCTCGCTCGAAGAACTCTATAGTTTTTCGCAGCAGGAACTCGGCCGCTACAAAACCCCTAAACTGATCAGGCTCGTGGACTCGCTGCCCAAAGGCCCTTCGGGCAAGGTGCAGCGGCTGAAGCTGCTCGAAGTCTGACGCCTGGCGGAGGAAAATTGCAATGAACATACTCGGCAACGACCTGATGAGCGCGGGCGCCAGCCTGCTGCTGCTCGTTCTCTACCACGCGTTTCTGCGCGTCAAGCGGCGCAGCGACCCGCTTTACACCATACAGGCGGTCAACGCGCTCACGCGCGCCGCGTGGGTGGAAACGGTGATGACCTCCGGCAACAAGGACGTGCTTGCGGTGCAGACGCTACGCAACTCGATCATGGGCGCGACGTTTCTCTCGTCGACCGCGGTGCTGCTGATCATCGGCGTGCTGACGTTAAGCGGCCAGGGCGGGAATCTCGGCGCCACCTGGCACTCGCTCAACCTGTTCGGCGCAACGCATGCCGAGTTATGGCTCACCAAGTTGATCGCGTTATTGCTCGACATGCTGGTCGCCTTCTTCAGCTTCGCCCAGGCGATCCGGCTCTTTCATCACGTCGGTTACATGATTAACGTGCCGATGACCATGCAACACCGGGCGCTCACGCCGCAGCACGTCGCACTGCACCTGAACCGCGCGGGAGCGTTTTACGCCATCGGGATGCGCGCATACTACATCGCGGTGCCGCTTGTATTCTGGCTGTTCGGCCCGCATTTCATGCTGTTGTCGACCATCGTTCTGATTCCGGTCCTGTTTTACCTCGACCGCGCACCCAAAGCGATTGCCGACGATTACCGGTAACGCGTCTTGACCATCGCGAACCTGTCCCAAATAACGGCGCTGTGGTAACTTTTCCCCTCCGCATCCCGGGGTGAATCAATGAACCTGCACCGCCTGCTGCTCCAGCGCGCCGCCGATAAAAAGCCTTTGCGCGTCGCGCTGATCGGCGCCGGCAAGTTCGGCTCGATGTTTCTGTCGCAGGTACGGCGCACGCCGGGCATGCATCTCGTCGCGTTATGCGATCTCGCTCCCGCGCGCGCACGCGACAGCCTGAACCGCGTCGGCTGGCCGGCCGAACAGTACGCCGCCGCATCGCTCGCGGCCGCGCGCAAGGACGGCACCACTTTCGTCACCGACGACACGCTCGCGGTGATCCAGTCCGACGCGATTGAAATTGCGATCGACGCGACGGGCAATCCCGCCTCCGGGATCCGGCATGCGCTTGCGTGCTGCGAACACGGCAAGCACATCGTGATGGTCAACGTCGAAGCCGACGCGCTCGCCGGCCCGCTCCTGGCGCGGCGCGCGGCGCAGGCGGGCGTCGTCTATACGCTCGCGTACGGCGACCAGCCGGCGCTGATTTGCGAAATGGTCGACTGGGCGCGCGCCGCCGGCTTCGAAGTTGTCGCCGCGGGCAAAGGCACCAAGTATCTTCCCGCATACCATGAATCGACGCCGGCCACGGTGTGGGGCCATTACGGCTTCACGCCGGAGATGGTCGCGGGCGGCGACTTCAACGCGCAGATGTTCAACTCGTTTCTCGACGGCACCAAGTCTGCGATCGAAATGGCCGCGGTCGCCAACGCGACGGGACTCACGCCGGCGCCGCACGGGCTGGATTTTCCGCCCTGCGGCGTCGATGATCTGCCGCGCAGCCTCAAACCCCGCACCGCCGGCGGCCTGCTGCACCATGCAGGCCAAGTCGAAGTCATTTCGAGCCTCGAACGCGACGGGCGCCCGGTGTTCCGCGATTTGCGCTGGGGTGTCTACGTCACGTTCGCCGCCGACAGCGATTACGTGCGGCGTTGCTTTCACGAATACGGTTTGATCACCGACGCGTCCGGCAATTACTCGGCGATGTACAAACCCTACCACCTGATCGGGCTCGAGCTTGGCATCAGCGTTGCATCCGTCGGTGTGCGCCGCGAAGCGACCGGCGCGCCGACAGGTTTTCGCGGCGACGTGGTCGCCACCGCCAAGCGCGATCTTAAGCCCGGTGAAACGCTCGATGGCGAAGGCGGCTACACGGTCTACGGCAAACTCATGCCGGCAGCGGATTCGCTGGCGCTAGGCGGCCTGCCGTTGGGACTTGCCCACGGCGTTGCTTTGAAGCGCGCGGTCGCCCAAGGCTGCGCGGTGAAATGGTCGGACGTCGCGGAAATCAAAAGCGACGCAGCGCTTTTTCGGCGCGAAATGGAACAGGTGTTCGCAGCCGACCCGGGATACGCCGGCGCGCCGCAGACGAGCATCGTCTGAAAGAGCATGGAGCGGCGCGACTTCATCGGTATCTGCGCGGCCGGCGCGGCACTGGCAATCAATCCCACACAGGCTGCGAATCTGCGGCCGCGCTTTTACGCGCGCGTGAAACTGGTCGACGAGGCACGGCAGCCGCTGCGCGCATCCA
>CAZEAX010000062.1:0-15116 GCA_964510405.1 uncultured Streptomyces sp.
GGGCGCCTTGCCATCACCAATTCTGGCTGCAACGCACACGTGTTTCATTATGTTATGGGCTCTAAATCCGCAGCGCCGCCGGCACGCGGCGCAAAAATTACGGGTCGCGCAGTATGGAGTTTCCCGGCTGATCAGCGGGAGGCGCCGGCTTGCCCTGCGAGAGGCGGTTGTGACCGGCTATTCCGGATTGGAAAGAAATTTCGCGGGCGGCGGTTCCCGCCGCCCGGCCGGATTACTCGTCGGGCTTGCGCAACCGGCTGCGCAGGCGCGCGATCGCCTGGGTGTGCAACTGGCACACGCGCGACTCGCTGACACCCAGCACGTCGCCGATTTCGCGCAGATTCAATTCCTGCTCGTAATACAGGCCCATCACCTTTTTTTCGCGGTCGGGGAGTTCGTCGATCGCCGCGATCAGCGTGCGCCGTTGATCTTCATCCAGCAGCGATTGCAGGGGATCGGGCCGTTCGTCCGAATAGTAGTGGTCGATATAGCTTTCCTCGCCGTGGCCCTGCAAGTCTTCGCTCGACACGAGCTGGTAGCCGCGCGCGTCCTGCAGCAGCTGCTGATAATCCGCGAGCGACACGCCGAGCGCCGTGGCAAGTTCGGGCTCGGTCGGCGGGCGGCCGTTACGCTGCTCGAGCTTGCTGATCATGACCTCCACCTGGCGCAGGCTTTTGCGCAAGCCGCGCGGCAGCCAGTCGGACTGGCGCAGGCCGTCGAGCATCGCGCCGCGTATGCGCTGCACGGCGTAGGTTTCAAACTGGGCGCCGTACGTGTCCTTGAAGCGCTTGGCCGCATCGAGCAGGCCCAGCATGCCCGACTGGATCACGTCGTCGATTTCCACGCTGGGTGGCAACGACGCCATCATGTAATAGGCGAGGCGTTTTACGAGCGGCGCGAATTGCACCACGCATTGCTCGACATTGTTGCTCTGGATGGCTTGGGTCATATCAGACTCCGGCATTGGCATTGGCAAAAATGAAGCGGCTGCCCGCAAGCATCCGCTGCATCAAACTGTCGAACCCGTCGCGCCGCTGGCCGTGACGCGGCCAGCCGGCGATCGAGTCGGCGATACGGGTGAAACCGCGCGCCGACGGCGCGGCGGGGCTGGCCTCCACAACGGCCTGGAAACCGCGCGCGGCCTGCGCGAGGCTCTCGTCCCGCGGCACGCTGCCCAGATATTCAAGCGGCGTCGCGAGATAGCCGTGAGCGGCGTTCGTGAGGTTGGCGGCGACCACGCGCGCGTTGGATTCGCTGGCGACGCGGTTGAGCAGCATGTAGAAGCGGCGCCCGCTCTGGCAATCGCGCATGCGCTTGAGCAGCGCGTAGGACGCCGTGATCGCGTCGGTCGCGGCCGAGGACACGATGATCGTGTCCTGCACCGCGCGGCTGAAGAGTCCGGGCGCGCCGGCGCTTCCGCACGGCGTGTCGATGAGGGCCAGATCGTAGCGCCCGTCCAGGCGGCCGAAACTGTCGATCAACTGCTCCTGCTCCTGCGGACGCAACGACGATAGCGCGCGCGCGCCGCTCGCCGCGGGCAGGATCGACACGCCGGCGGGCCCTTCGATGAGCGCGTCCTCGAGCGTGCACGTGCGGCGCATCACGTGGTTGAGATCGAAGCGCGGGCGCACGCCGAGCAATCCGCTGACGTTGCCCGGACCGTAATTTTCGTCGATCACCAGCACGCGATGGCCGCGCGCCGCGAAAGCCGCCGCCACGTTGATCACGACGCTGGTCTTGCCGACGCCGGGGCTGCCGGCGATGACCGTCGTCACGCGCAGGTGCTCGCGCTCAAGCAACCGCCGCAAACCCTCGGCCTGGTCGCGATGGAAATCAGCCATGCGCGGCTCCCATGACCAAAGGAAACTCGTCCGGCCGCAGGTTATGCGTGGCGCCGTCCTTGATCGGCTGCAGCGCGCGATGCAGGAGATAAGTGCGGTTGGGCAGATGCAGGTCTTCGGGCACGCGCTGGCCGTTGGTCACGTAGTGCACGACGAGCCGGTGGCGGATCGCGCAGTCGAGCGCAGTCGCCACACTCGCCGATTCGTCGACCTTGGTGATCACGCAGCCGTGGATGCCGCCTTTCGCATACGCGCCGACCACTTCATCGAGCGTCGCCGCGTTGGCGGTCGAATTGAGCAGCAGCAACCGCTTGACCGGCGCGCCGCAGCCCGTCAGCAGGGCGGCCTGTTCCGCGACCTGCTGGTCGCGCTGGCTCATGCCGATCGTATCGATCAGGATCGTTTTCTTGTCGCGCAATTCGGACAGCGTGACCTTCAGGTCCTGCATGTCCTTGATCGCGTGCACCGGCGTATTCAGGATTTTGCCGTAGACGCGCAGTTGATCGTGCGCCGCGATGCGATAGCTGTCGGTCGTCAGCAAGGCCAGGCTCGCTGCACCGCGCCGCACGACGCAGCGCGCCGCAAGCTTCGCGATCGTCGTCGTTTTGCCGACGCCGGTCGGGCCGACCAGCGCATATACGCCGCCCTGCTCGGTCAATGTTTCGAATTCCGCAAGCGGCAACCGTCGCTCGATCTCGCCGCTCACCGCTTTGTGCGCGTCCACGCCGGTCGCGGCTTCGGCGACCACTGCGATCAGTTCGCGCGCGAGCGCCGGCGAAAAGCCGGCGTCGAGCAGCCGCTGCATCATCGCCGAGCGCGCCGGTGCGCGATGTTTCATGTTCGACCACGCCATGTCCGCCAGCTCGCGCTGCATCATCGCTTTCATCGCGCCCATTTCGCGCATGAGCTGCGCAACCACGCCGTCGTGGTTGACGTTGTTGGCCGGAGGCGCGGGCGCGACGGCGCGCGGCGCGCCCGTGAGATCGCTCGCGGCGAGCGCGGTGACTTCGATGCCCTGACCGAACGGCCGGTTGGAAACGATCAACGCGTCATCGCCGAGCGCCTGCTTCACTTTCTGCAGGACTTCACGCGACGTGGCGCCGACAAATTTTTGCGGTGTCATTTATTTGCTCCCGACGACGGATGTGACTTTGATCGAACGCGCATCCGGCACTTCCGAATGGGCGAGCACTTTCAGATGGGGAATCGCGCGGCGCAGGAAGCGCGACAGCAACACGCGCAGCGCGGGCGGCGACAGCAACACGGCGGGCAGGCCGAGGTGCTCCTGCTGGCGCGCGGCCGTTTGGGCGCCGCGCAGCAGCGTATCGGCCAGCTCAGGCTCGATGACCGGGCTGCCGGCCGCGCCCTGCAGCGTCTGCAGCAGCAGCCGCTCGAGCGCCGGGTCGAGCGCGATGACCTGCAATTCGGCCTTGCCCGGAAATATCTGCTGCACGATTGCGCGCCCGAGCGCGACGCGCACGAGTGCGGTGAGTTCGCCGGCGTCCTGGGTGCGCGCGGCGTTCGCCGCGAGCACTTCGATGATCGTGCGCATGTCGCGGATATGCACGCCCTCTTCGAGCAGGTTTTGCAGCACCTGCTGCAGGGTCGCCATCGGCAGCAGCTTGGGCACTACGTCTTCGACGAGCTTGGGCGTTTCGCGCGACAAATGATCGAGCAGTTGCTGCAACTCCTGACGGCCGAGCAGGTCGGCGGCATGCGCGTGTATCAGCTGGCTCAAATGCGTGGCGACGACCGTGCCGGCGTCGACCACGGTATAGCCCGCCTGGTGGGCGGAATCGCGCAAGCCTGCGTCCACCCAGATCGCCGGCAACCCGAACGCCGGATCGACGGTCGCGGCGCCCGGCAGCTGCGCGGTGACGCGGCCCGGATTGATCGCGAGCAACATGCCGGCGTGCGATTCGTGCTGACCGATCTCCACGCCCTTTAACGTGATGCGGTAACCGTTCGGCCGCAGTTCCAGGTTGTCGCGGATGTGGATCGCGGGCGGCAGAAATCCAATCTCCTGCGCAAACTTGCGCCGGATCGCCTTGATCCGCTTCAAGAGTTCGCCATCCTGGCCTTTGTCGACGAGCGGTATCAGGCGGTAGCCGACTTCGAGGCCCAGGGTGTCGACCGGCGTGACGTCGCTCCAGCTCACGTCGTGCGTTTCCAGCGCCGGCTGCACAGCCGGAGCCGCAGCGGCCAGTGCCTGCACGTTGTTGCGCTGGCGAATGAGGTATGCGACGCCGCCGAATGCTGTTCCCAGCAGCAAAAACGCGAAGTGCGGCATGCCGGGCACCATGCCCATAATGGCAACGATGCCGCCGGTCAAGGCCAGCGCCTGCGGCTTGGCGAACATCTGCGTGATGAGTTGCTGGCCGGTATCCTGGTCGGTACTGACCCGGCTCACGACGAGGCCGGCCGCGGTGGAAATGATCAGCGCGGGAATCTGCGCGACCAGCCCGTCGCCGATGGTGAGCAGGGTGTAAACCTTGGCGGCGCTGGCGATATCCATGTCGTGCTGGAGCACGCCGACCACGAGGCCCCCGAATACGTTGATGAACAGAATGATGATGCCGGCCACCGCATCGCCGCGCACGAACTTGCTGGCACCGTCCATCGAGCCGTAGAAATCCGCCTCCTGCGCGATCAACGCCCGGCGTTTGCGCGCGTCGTCTTCGCCGATCAGGCCGGCATTGAGGTCCGCGTCGATCGCCATCTGCTTGCCCGGCATCGCATCGAGCGTGAAGCGCGCGCCGACTTCCGCGATGCGCCCCGCGCCTTTGGTGATGACGACGAAGTTGATGACGACCATGATGACGAACACCACCAGACCGACGGCGTAGTTGTCGCCGACCAGGAAATGGCCGAACGATTCGATGACCTTGCCGGCGGCGGCGGGCCCGGTGTGGCCTTCGAGCAACACCACGCGGGTCGATGCGATGTTGAGCGACAGGCGCAAGAGTGTCGTGACCAGCAGTACCGTCGGGAACACCGCGAAATCGAGCGGCTTCACCGTGTACATGCCGACCAGCAGCACCATGATCGAGAACGCGATGTTGAACGTGAAGAACATGTCGAGCATGAACGGCGGCAGCGGCAATACCATCATCGCCAGCAGCATCACGATGAGCGTCGGCCCGGCGAGCCCGCGCAGCAGTTCCGCGGACGACGGCCGCGTCAGGTTCAATGCGCCTATCATTGCGCAGCCCCCTGCGGATCAAGCCCGGCGGGCACGGCGATCGGCCGCAGCGGCTGCAGCGCGACGTCGCCGAATTCGCGGTGGCGGCGCAACTGGAACACGTAAGCGAGAATTTCCGCGACCGCCGTGTACAGGGTCTCCGGAATCTCCGCGCCGATCTCGGTGTTGTGGTAAATCGCGCGGGCGAGCGCGGGCGACTCGAGCACCGGCACATGATGTTCTTCGCCCAGTTCGCGAATGCGGGCAGCCACCAGGTCGGCGCCTTTTGCAACAACGCGCGGTGCGCGCATCGTGCGGTCTTCATAACTCAGGGCCACCGCATAGTGCGTCGGATTGGTCACGATCACGCTCGCCTTCGGCACTTCCGCCATCATGCGCCGGCGTGCCATCGCGCGCTGCTGATTGCGGATGGCCGCCTTGATCTGCGGATCGCCTTCGGATTCCTTGTGCTCCTGGCGCAATTCCTGGCGCGACATCTTCAGATCGTCGGCGTGCCGCCACAACTGGAACGGCACGTCGATGGCCGCGACGACGGCAAGCGCCCCGGCGATCAGCAAAAAACTCATGCCGGCAATGCGCGCGGTCTGGGCAATCGCGGCTTCCGGCGTCAGCAGCACGAGTTGCTGCAACGGTTCGCGGTAGTGCCACATGACAGCCGCGGCAACCACGGTAATGAGCGCCGATTTGAGCAGCGCCTTGACGAGTTCGGCACCGCCGCGCCACGACAGCAGGCGTCCGAACCCGGCCACCGGGTCGAGGCGCTGCAAGTCGAAACGCAATGCGCCCACGCTGAAATTCCATCCGCTCAGAAGTTGCGGCGCGCCGAGCGCCATCAGCAGCAATACAGCGAAAAACGGCGCCAGCGCGAGAAAGCCGCTCGCGGCAAGTTCGTAAAGTCGCGTCGTCATTTGCGCGGGGTCCGACGCCACGACCGCGTCGAGCTGCAACCCGTGGCGCAGTAACTGGCGCAGTTGACCGAAGAGATTTCCGCCCAGCCACCACAACCCGCCGCCGCCCGCCATCAGCATGGCGAAGGTCGTCAGCTCCTGCGAGCGTGCAAGATGCCCTTCCTCGCGCGCCTGTTCGAGGCGCCGCGGCGAAGCGGATTCTGTGCGTTCGGTGTCGTTATCGTCAGCCATGGCAAGTCTGGTTTATTGACGATAAGTATCTGCGGTAAGAGGGGTCGATGATGTCGCGAGTAAGCAGGCATAAGGCCTGTTATTCGCGCGATTACGTCGAGGCGGCGGCGAGAATCGCCCGGCATCCCGCGATCGCAAAGTACGGGACACAGCGCCCCGCAAGATTGCTTATGCGAGCGCGGGCCCGCCGTGGTGCGCTGCCGCTTCGTCGGCGGTCAACCGCTCCAGCGGCGGCACGCCGTACCAATCCCATTCCGCCGCGGCCTGGTCGGCAATCCTGGCGATCCGCGCGCTCACTTCATCCGGGGACAGCGAGAGCAGCTCGGCGATATGCTCATAGTCGTGCGGCAGCGCGAGATTGTCCCAGCCGAGCGCGGAGTGGCGCGCGACCGCGGCGGCCAGCGCCACGTTTTGCACGCGCGGATTGTGCGTGCGCGTTTCGTCCATCAGCACGTGCAGGAGATCCGGCAACTGCCACGCCCGGACAAGTTCGAGCTGCAGATCGAGCAATCGGAAACCCAAGACCGCGCGTTGCGCGTCCTCGCTGCGCAACGCGCTGTCGCGCTGCTGGCGATCGGCGATTTCGAGCGCCAGCACGGGCGCGAAGCACCACAACATCAGTTCGGCGATGTCGTGCAACAGTGCGGCGATCATCACTTCTTCAGGATCGACATCGTGGCGCAATTGGGCCCAGTCCTGCGCGTAGAGCGCCGCATGGCGCGCGCGGCTCATCACGTGCTGCACGCCGCTCAATGCGGCGGTATCCTCGGCCAGCCGGTCTTCGATCGAAGTCTGCTCGACGAAATGCGTGAAGAAAGGCCCGGTCCCCAGCATCATCAGCGCATGCGCGATCGTCGTGATTTCGGTGCTGCGTTGCTTGCGGTTTTTCTGCAGATATTGCAGCACCTTCACCGTCATGATCGGATCGTGCAGCACGACTTGCGCAATGCGCTTCGGCGTTGCGCCGTCCTCATCGCCGCGCAAGCGCTCGATCTCGGCCGCGGTGCGGGCAAGCACCGGCAGCTTGACTTCGCCGAGCGTGTCCACCCAGTGCTGCAGCAATGTCGAAATCGCCATGGCTCTACATCCGCCACACGTGCAGCGTCGAACGCATGCGATCGCCGGCCGGCAGGCTGTAAAGCGGCACCGCCCCGGGAATGGCAAACGTGTTGCTCACGAAGAGACTGCCCGGCCGCATTTCGCGCCGTGCTTTATGCCACAGGCGCGCCATCGGCGCCGGCGACAGGTACGCATACACGACGTCGTAACGGGAAAAATCGGCGCGCCAGAAATCGCCCCAGGTCACGCGCGCGGCCCGGCGTCCGCGCAGGCGCAAGCGGCTCAATGCGTACGACAGCGGTGCGATTTCGATTCCATCGTAACGACCATCCGGTCGCCGCTCTTCCAGCCCGGCGAGCAGGGAACCCGTGCCGCAGCCGAGATCGAGAAAGCGGAATTCAGCGCGGTGCGGCAAAAGTCCCGCCAACAGCACGGTCACCCGCGAGCTCGACAGGAACAACGGCACGCGGTGGCGCCATGCGCCGGCATTGACCGCAAACAGAACGATAAATGCCGCCAGATAGACCGGCGCCGGGATCTGCCACCCCAGCAACGCATATGCGACCGGCGCGAACAGCAGATTGATCGGCAGCCACCAAACGGGCAATCCGGCAAGCGCGCCGAGCACGGCCGCACCTGCGCCTTCCAGTCCGCACCATGCGACAAGCGGCATGAGCCCGGGCGCACGCAGGGCCAGCATGAACGCGGCAGCCGCACTCGCGATGTGGATGACTGCCGCGACTGCCCAGACGGGCCGCGTGCCGGCTGGTGCGGTAAATTCAGCGGCCGGCAGCATCGAGCGTTTCCTTCGATACATCGTCGCCGGCGGCGACTGCGAGCCCGCCGCTCAGTTTGTTGAGCGATTCTTCGGCCTGTTTCGAGAGCACGATGATCGCAATCCGCCGGTTGGCGGGATTGTGCGGGTCGTTCGCGTCGAACGGGACCGCGGAGGCCATGCCGACCACGCGTTTGATCTTGCCGTCGGCGATGCCGCCGGAAACCAGCGTGCGCCGCGAGGCGTTCGCGCGGTCGGCGGACAATTCCCAATTGCTGTAGCCGCGATCGCCGGCCGCGTACGGCTTCGCGTCGGTGTGTCCAGTCAGGCTCAACCGGTTCTCGACCTCGTTCAGCGGCGTGCACAACGCGAGCAGGATGTCGCGCGCGTACGGCTTTAACTGCGCGCTGCCCAGATCGAACATCGGGCGGTTTTGCTCGTCGACGATCTGGATGCGCAGCCCTTCGCTGGTGATGTCGATCAGCAGCTGGTTGCGGTACTGGCGCAACAGCGCGCTGGCGTCGATCACCTCGTCGAGCCGCGCCTTGAGCGCCTTCAGCTTGCCGGCCTCCTGCTTCGCGACTTCAGCCTGCGCTTCGCGCGGGCTGATCCGCCGTTTCTGCTCCGGCATTTCGCCGCGCCGCATTTGCATGTCGTCGGTGCGCGTGATGTCGCGCCCGCCGGCGCTGATCGCGCTCGTGCGGTCGCCGGCGCCGTTGCCGCCCATCAGCGAAATCTTGAGCGGCGTCTGGAAATAATCCGCGATGCCCTGCAGCTCGCCCTTGGTGGTCGAGCCGAGCAGCCACATCAGCAGAAAAAACGCCATCATCGCCGTGACGAAGTCCGCGTACGCGATTTTCCACGCGCCGCCGTGATGGCCCGCGGAGTTCTTCTTGATGCGCTTGATGACTATTGGGCGCTGGGAGTCGTCGGCCATGGCTGATTTATCCGCCGCTCGCGGGCGGCGGTCTCATGATCATTTCTTCTGCTTGACGTGCTGTTCGAGTTCGAGGAACGACGGGCGCTCCGTCGAATACAAAACCTTGCGGCCGAACTCGACGGCCAGCGCCGGCGAATAGCCGTTCAGGCTCGCGAGCAAGGTCACCTTGACGCACTCGAACATCTTGGTCGATTCGTCGAGCTTCTGTTCCAGCAGGCTCGCGAGCGGGCCGACGAACCCGTAGGCGAGCAATATGCCCAGGAAGGTGCCGACCAGCGCGTGCGCGATCAGCATGCCGAGTTCCGACGGCGGTATCCCGACCGATTCCATCGTGTGCACGACGCCCATCACCGCGGCGACGATGCCGAAGGCGGGCATCGCATCGCCGAGTTTGGCGACGCTGTGAATCGGCATTTCACCTTCGTGGTGATGGGTTCCGATTTCGTTGTCCATCAGGTTTTCTATTTCGAACGCGTTCAGGTTGCCGCCCACCATCAGGCGCAGATAGTCGGTCATGAATTCGAGTACGTGATGGTCGGCCAGCACGCGCGGATAGCGCGCGAACAACGGGCTCTGCGCGGGATTCTCGACGTCGTTCTCGATCGTCATCAGGCCTTCCTTGCGCACCTTGGCAAGGATGTCGTAGAGCAACGCCATAAGGTCCATGTAGACCGCCTTGCTGTACTTCGAGCCCTTGAGCACGGAGGGCAGCAGCTTCAGCGTCGCCTTGATCGCCTTGCCGGTGTTGCCGACGAAAAACGCGCCGGCCGCGGCGCCTCCTATCATCAGGAGTTCGACCGGTTGGAACAATGCCCCCATGTGCCCGCCCGACAGCGCAAAGCCGCCGAACACCGAGCCCATGACGATCAGATAGCCGACGATAACCAGCACTTACTGCCTCCGGATCAATTGCGGGTCGCGCGCGGACTGTTGGCGATCGCCATAACAGCCCGCAATCAGCGCGATGACAAACTCAGGTTAGCATCGCGCCCGCTGCGATCATTGCCGGAATAGCGTGGAAAAAGCCCCGTTGTTTGACGGGGCGGGATGCTAGGCGGTCTGGCGCGCGCGCGCGTGGCGGGCGGCGGGTGCCGCGGCGTGCGCCGCGTGAGGCGATACCGCCGCTTGCCGCTGCGCGAGCTCGGCGGCGGCTTTGCGCGTCTTGCCGGCGCGCGACGGCACGTGGCACATGCCGCATACGTAATTCTTCTTCAAGTCCATCGCATGCATGATGAAATGGCCGCCGCATTCCGTGCACGGCACGGTGGTCAGCATTTTCGCTTCGCAGAAGCGCACCAGGCTCCAGGCGCGCGTGATGCTCAACACGCACTCGAGACCGTTCACTTCGACGTGCTCGAGATACAGGCGGTACGCCTTGATGACCGCCTCGATACCCTTGAGGCCGGCGTGCTGCCCGAGGTAGCGGTAGATGTCGATGAATAGCGAGGCGTGAATGTTCGGCTGCCAGCTGATGAACCAGTCGGTCGAGAACGGCAGCATGCCCTTGGGCGGCGATTCGCCCTTGACCTCTTTGTAGAGCTTCAAGAGCCGCTCGCGGCTCATATTGGTTTCGGTTTCCAGCACCTGCAGCCGCGCGCCCAGTTGCACGAGTTCGACCGCCATGTTGATCTGCTTTGCTTCGGTGACGACACTCTTGTTGCGCATGGATGCTTGCTCCCGTGATCTGGCTGGCTTGAACGAACGATAGAGCGAACGATTACGCGAGTCCCGCGGCGGCCTGTCCCGCCATCAACACCGCGGCGTGCGACTGGCCCATCGGCTTGGTCGTGCCGTGGTCGGTCAACAGGCCAAGCAGCAGGCGGTCGTCGACGCGGAAACGGCACAGCAGCATGTTGGACGCCGCCATTTTAAGAATCTGGCCCGGCGACAGTTGCTCGAGTATGTCCGCGACGTCCTGGCTGATGCCCAGCCGGAAAATGCCGCTCGCCTTGTCCAGGCGGATCATCTGCTGCGCGAGCAACAAGTAAGCGAGATTGGTTTCACGGATTTCACCCAGCATCTGTTCGTTGCTCATCGCGGCGTCTCCTGGTTGACGATTGAATTGAGATACTACGGAACGGAGTATGAACACGTCGCCGCGCTAACTTAAGAGGCCGATTTCTAATAAATGGCCTGCGCGTTTCGCAGCGTTGCGTGTAAGAAACATTCCTACAAACCGTAGGCGTACGCGCGCATGAAAAGGTCCGGCAATCCGTTAATTGCGCGACGTAAGGCGCGAACAGCGTTGGTTTTATCGCGGTTCTCGCGCCCCGGGGACGGGTCGGGCCGGCGTATTCTGCCTGTGGTCCCCAACGCACGTGAACGGCGGCAGTCCTATGGCGGTAATCGCGGTATTCAATCAGAAAGGCGGCGTGGGCAAAACCACGACCGCGCTCAACCTCGCTGCCGGGCTCGCGCTCCTGAAGACCGATCCGCTCGCGATCGATCTCGACCCGCAAGGACACCTGACGATGGCATGCGGTGTGAAAGCGGTCGCGGCCGAGCACAGCGTCTATGCTTTTTTCGAAAAGAGCATACCGCTCGAGCAGCTGGTCCGCCCGGTACCGGCAGGCGGCCGGCTGATCGCCTCCGCGCTGGACTTAAGCAAGGTCGACGCATTGCGCGGCGCGGATGCGCAGATTGCCGTGCGTCTGCGGGATGGACTCAACAGCGCGTTCGGCTCCGGTGGCGCGCCGGTCATCATCGACTGCTGCCCGATGTTGAGCGTGCTGACTCTCAATGCGCTGATCGCGGCCGATCGCGTGTTGATACCGGTATCCGCCGATTATCTTTCGCTGCAGGGCGTTGCGCGCCTCGACCGCGCGCTCACCGTTCTGGAGGGAAAATTCGCACGCCGCATCGAGCGGCGGATCGTCGTCACAAGGTTCGATGCGCGGCGCAAACTGTCATTCAACATCTACGATGAACTCAAGAGCCGCTATGGCGCGGCGCTGTGCGCCACGCGCATCGTCGAAAACGTCAATCTCGCCGAGAGCCCGATGCACGGCAAGGATATTTACGCCTTCGCGCCTGCTAGTCCCGGCGCGCGCGATTACCGTGCCTTGATCCAGGAATTGGGGTCTGCGGGGTTTTTTAACTGAGAGTCCGTAACGCCAACAGAACCTAGCGCGGAACGCAGAACTCGGGGAACGGCGATGGTACCCGCAACGGGCGTTGCGCCAGCGCGGAAACATTCATGCGTTCGGCCCCGTTTTCCGTGATCAGCATCACCTGGCCGCCGCTCAATCCGCCGACTTTGAGCGCGGGCAGATGCAGCGACAGTTCACGCACCGGTGCCGGTGCCGGCACCGGCAGCACGGTCGTTGCGAGCGTAGCGACAACCGCGGGTTTGAATTCGTCGTCGGCGCGCGACAACATGGACCACGCGAGCCCGCCGATCAGATATACCAGTATCGCGCCGGCTCTCAGCCAACGCGGATTCTTGATTTTCATAGTCATCACCGTCATCGATTCCCGCGGACGCAGCTTTGCAAGCCGCGCGCCACGCAAAAAAAATTGACGCCGGCTCTTCAATTCAGTGCGAACGGCCGGCCCTGCCTACCATATCGGCGGCGCCGCGGCAAAACTTGAATCGGGGTGACGGGCAAATTCCGGTGCGGCGAGCGTCGGAGGCTCAAGCTTTGGCTGCCGCACCCGTAAATTCCGGTATCCGCTTTTTACCCGATCCCAGCGTATGCGCCGCACACCGCCAGTCGAAGAAATGGTTTTGCCGCCGGGCCGCTATTTCATCGGCGGCGGATGCTGCCGGATGCGCACGACATTGGGCACCGGCGTCGTCATCACGTTGTGGGACCGGGCGACGCGCAGCGGCGCGATGGCGCATTTTCAATCGACGCCCAACGGCGGCGCGATTCCGCTTGAACTGAACGGACAAACCGGTCCGGATGGACTGCGGCTCGTGATGGAAAGCCTGCAATGGTCGCAAATCGACCCTGCAAGTTGCATCGCGCGTATCTGCGGCGGCGGCATCGTCGCATCGCGCACCGACCGCGTGCCCTCGCTCAATTCGGGCCAGGCCGCCGGCGAATTCGCACGGCGCATGCTGCGCGCGTGCGGATTGGCTATCGTCTCGGAGAGCTTTTACGCCGTGGGCCGCCACCAGATCGTGTTCGATGTCGAGACCGGCCGCGTGCACGCGCGCCGCATCAAACCTGTGGTTGTCGCGCTCGATGTAAGGCCGCAACCCGCATCATCGCACCCTGTGCGGCGCATCCGCCCAAAGGCCGGCGTCCTGCAACGGGCTTGAACCACTTCTGCGCGAACGTATTTACCGCGGTGCAACGGCGGATGCGACGGCTATCGCCACATCCGCGAGGCGCGAACTCAACACCCAGCCCGCGGTACCGGCGCCGGATGCGGAGTTCCAATAGATGACGTTGGTAAAGTCGCCGTAGACGGCATACGCCTCGAGCCGGTCGCCGGGAACGACGAAGACGTTTTTCAGCTGGCACCGCTTGTCAGGCGCCGTGTGAAAATACACGCGCCCCGTGCCGACGACGCCGCGGCCGGCGGTCTCGGCCGCGATGGACGCCTGCTCCTGCTCGGCTTCCTCAAAGACCGCCACGCAAACATCGGCCGGCTCGGCGTGAACGTGCAGCGCATTAAATGCCAGGAATGCAAACAGGATTGTGGTGGACAGTCGCATGGCCGATACCTCCAACATTCATTCGGTGAACCCCGCAACGGCGAGGCAATGACCGAAGTATGCGAATGAACCGCTGTGATCGATCTGCGGAAAAGACGCCGGAAAAGAGGGCATTTTGCTTCCGCGCAATCCGCTTGTCGCGCGGTATGGATCACCTCTGCAGCCGGGAGCTGCGTATTTCGAAACCGGCGACGCCCGTTCTACGCTTAAAACTTTGAAAATTGCGTTCTTAGCTCGCCCACATAGACGGTGGCGGATATGTCGTCAGCCCCGCCGAACGCCCCGTCCGGACCCGCCGACGTGAGTGTGAACGCGACTGCGCCGGCAGCAGTACCGGTGTTGATAGGGCTGGTCGTTAAAGTGTACTGAATCAGGACACCCCACGGGTCGGTTCTCACCGCGACGGGCAGCGCAAGTACCGCAGGTACCACGTTGACCCCACCTACTACGTCGGCCGGCGGGAGAGCATAGGTGAAGACCGTTGTTTCGCACGAGGCGTTAGTGCCGTGTGCGCCGGGCGTGTCCGGACAACTCGTTGTCCCGGGGCAAAAACCAACTACGCAGGCAAAATTCCCCGTGCGATTCTGCATCCCGTAGGAAATTATCGCGCTCTTGATCAAACCGAAATTTGTATTGACGGTCGCTTGCGCGCTCTGCATATTTCCCGCGTTCGTCAGCCCGCCGATCAAGTCGTTCGGGGTAAGCGCCAGCACGACGTCGTCAAACGGATTGGCCGGAATACCGGAAAAAGGCTTCATGACGAACTTGCTGTCCCCGTCGGCGTTGGCGGGCGCATCCGCGCCCGTCACCGATGCGGGAAACGCGATCTGAACACCGCCATCGGTATACGCCCCGTATCCGTCGGCGCCATGCGACACGACCACCACGACTGCCGCACATGGATTGGCAGTGGGGTTGTACGCGACCGTCATGTCGGTTCGACAGTCATTCAACTGGTTGCCCGGGGCAGCCGTTGCGCTAGGGCTGGCCAGCACGCCCGGTCCCGCGCTGTGTATCGTTATGGCACCCTTCATTCCCATGACTGTTTGTGCATTCAGGCTGGTGGCGGCCACGGTTACCTGGTAGGTGAAGCGATTGCTGTAACCGTCGATGGCCGCGTCGCTGGACAACCCCAGACTCACCCACGGAACTTCTCCGGTCGCGACCCCGGCACTCAATATGGTTCCGTTGCACTGTAATGGCGTTTGTGGCGCCTCCACTCCATCCAGCGCCGCGCCGCTTGCAAGTGTGGTAATTGCCGGACAAGGCAGCCGGTTATTGCGCGCGATGAAATTCGTCAGCGCAGACTTGATGGACGCTTGTCTGGCTTGCGTTATGCCTTGCTTCGCGGTCGCAATCTGCGCGGTCAAGTATTGCGCAATGGCCCCGGCCAATATCGCCACGATAAAGAGCACCACCGCAATTTCGATCAGGGTAAATCCGCGAATTCGCTTCATGTAACAACGCTCGTGCCAGGCGGAGCGCAAATCATAC